>CALRMF020000034.1:0-15367 GCA_943369035.1 Curvibacter sp. AEP1-3 | reverse complement strand
AGGGCGCCATACAGACCGTGCGCTACAACGGCTACCCGGCCATGCGCCTCAGCGGCAGCGCCGCACCCGGCTACAGCACCGGCGCGGCCATGGCCGAGATGGAGCGGCTCGCTGCCCAGCTGCCGGCCGGCTTCGGCTACGAGTGGACCGGTCTGTCGCGCGAGGAAAAACTCGCCGGCGCCCAGGCACTGGTGGTCTACGGCTTTGCCATCCTGGCGGTGTTCCTATGTCTGGCCGCGCTGTACGAGAGCTGGACCATTCCGCTGGCCGTCATTCTGGTGGTGCCGCTGGGCGTGGTAGGTGTGCTGCTGGCCACGCTGCTGCGCAACTACGCCAACGATGTGTACTTCCAGGTCGGCCTGATCACCATCATCGGCCTGTCGGCTAAGAATGCCATCCTGATCATCGAGTTTGCCAAGGACCTGCAGGCCCAGGGCAAGAGCGTGATCAAGGCGGCGCTGGAAGCTGCCCACCTGCGCTTCCGTCCCATCATCATGACCTCCATGGCCTTCACGCTGGGTGTGCTGCCGCTGGCCATCGCCTCCGGCGCCGGCTCGGCCAGCCAGCGCGCCATCGGCACCGGCGTGATCGGCGGCATGCTGACCGGCACCGTGCTGGCGGTGGTCTTCGTTCCGATCTTCTTCGTGGTGGTACGCAGCCTGTTCAAGGGCAGCGCGCGCCAGCACGCCGTCCATGCGCAGGATGCTGCGCATCTGGGAGTGCATCCGCATGAATAAACCCCTGTTCCTCCGTACCCTGCCGGCCCTGGCCGCCACCGCGCTGCTGGCCGGCTGTTCCCTGATTCCCAGCCTGGAGCGCCCGGCTGCGCCGGTCGCTACCCAGTGGGCCGACGCGCCGCGCGCCTCCGCCGCAGCCACGCCCGCACCTGACCTCGACTGGCAGGACTTCGTCGGCGACGCCCAGCTGCGCGAGGTGATCCGCCTCGCGCTGGCCAACAACCGCGACCTGCGGGTGGCCGTGCTCAACATCGAACAGACCCGGGCCCAATACCAGATCCGGCGTGCCGACCAGCTGCCCACGGTCAATGCCGCCATCACCGGCAGCCGCCAGTCGACCTCCGAGCTGGACAAGAGCGTCAACTCCAGCTTCACCGGGGGTTTGCTCATTCCGTCGTCCGCAGCCTGGGAGTTGGACTTCTTCGGTCGCCTGGGCAGCTTGAAGGAAGCCGCGCTGGCCCAGTACCTGGCCACGGAAGAGGCACGCAAGGCAGCCCAGATTAGCCTGGTCGCCTCGGTGGCCAGCACCTGGCTGAGCCTGCAGACCAACACCGAGCTGCTGGCGCTGGCCCGGCGCACCCTGGCCACACGCGAAGACTCGCTGCGCCTGACGCGGCTGCGGTTCGAGAACGGCGCCAGTTCGGCGCTCGACCTGAGCCAAGCCGAGTCGCTGGCTGCCGCCGCGCGCGCCAGCCTGGCGCAGCAGCAGCGCCTGCGCGCCCAGGACGTCAACGCCCTGACACTGCTGGTCGGTCAGACCGTACCGGAGCCGCTGCTCAGTGCCGCCAGCACCGCACCGACCTTCCAGGACGTGCCGGTCGGCCTGCCGTCCGAGGTGCTGACGCGCCGGCCCGACATCCGCCAGGCGGAGCAGCAGCTGATCGCGGCCAATGCCAACATCGGCGCGGCGCGTGCCGCCTTCTTTCCGCGCATCTCGCTCACCGCCTTTGCCGGCTCGGCCAGCAGCGACCTGAACAACCTGTTCAAGAGCGGCACCTGGGGCTGGAGCCTGGCACCACAGGCGGTACTGCCGATCTTCGACGGCGGGCGCAACCGCGCCAACCTCGAATCGGCCAAGGCCGGACGCGACATTGCCGTGGCGCAGTACGAAAAGGCGATCCAGACCGCCTTCCGGGACGTGGCCGACACCTTGGCCGGCCGCGCCACCCTGGGCGAGCAGCTACAGGCGCAGGAAGCGCAAGCCCGGGCCGAGGCCGAACGCGTGCGCCTGGCCGAATTGCGCTTCCAAAGCGGGGTGGCCAGCTCGCTGGACCTGCTGGATGCGCAGCGCGCCCTTTATGCCGCGCAGCAGCAGGCCGCGCAGATCCGCCTGGCCCAGCAGCAGAACCGCGTGGCGCTGTACAAGGCGCTGGGCGGTGGCTGGAAGGCACCGGCCGAGCCGGTGGCGCAGCGCTAAGAGTCAACGCGTTCACGCTACAGTCGCCTCATGACGCCCATCCCTGCTGACGAGTACTGTCTGGTCATGACCGCCACGGCCTCGGAGGCCGAGGCGGAGACGCTGGCGCAGCAGATCGTGCAGGCGCGCCTGGCCGCCTGCGCGCAGGTGCAGGCGGTCAAGAGCTTCTATGTCTGGAAGGAGCAGCCCTGCGCGGAAAAGGAGTGGCTGCTGCTGATCAAGTCGCGAACGGTTTGCTACGCGGCGCTGGAGGACTTCATCCGCGCCCGCCACCGCTATGAGACACCCGAGATCGTGCGGGTGCCAATCACGGCCGGCTCAGCGGACTACCTGGCCTGGCTAAGCCAGCAGACCGGCCCGTGAGCCGACTTGAGCCGGTTGAAGGCCGCCTCAATGGCGACGGAAATTGGTTTCGTAGGCGACGGCGGCACCGGTCATGGTGGCCTGCAGGCGGGCAATGGCCCGGCTGTGCCGCTCGCTGCGGGCACCGTTGCGCTGCTGCTGATGGCGCTGGATCAGGGTATTGAGCTTGTTGCGGCACGGGTCCAGCACTCCGGCCAAGTGCAGCGCGATATAGGCCACATGGTCGGCATGGGTTTGGCGGAATTCATCCGTCCACTGCTTGAAGAGCTGCCACTTGTAAGTGCCTTGCTCAGGCACCTTGATGGAATCTTTGTGCATAACCGCAATACGTCAATTGATGGATCCATGTCGCGCCGACAGCCCCCTTTTTTCGGGAATCCGGCATGTCGCACAACATGCGCCTGCGGTAATTACGTATGAGGGCAGGCGGCGGTTGACAGCAAACTGACATTTTTTTGACGACCTGTGGTGGCGCCACCCGGCCACGCCGACGCCATCAGGGCAAAAAACCGATGTTGCGGGCCTCCCGCACCTCGGGTTTGAGGCGGTGCTCGGCCTCCAGCTGGGCCAGGAACTCCTCCGCCGCCAAGGTCTCGCCCAGGATCACCGCCTGACGCTGCACCGCAGCAAAATCGCCTGGGCAAAGCTGCTCAAGCTCGGCCAGCCGCTCCCGTAATGCAGGGCTCAACCGCCCGGGCTCGCCGCCCAACGCTTCAGCCACGAACATGGCCTCGCGCTGTGCCCGCGTCAGCGGCTTGAAGCGAATCTTGAAAGTGAAGCGGCGCAGCGCCGCCTGGTCGATGCGGTCCAGCAGGTTGGTGGTGCAGATGAAGATGCCGTTGAAACGCTCCATGCCCTGCAGCATCTCGTTCACCTCGGTGACCTCATAGGTACGCTGGGCGCCGCGCCGGTCCTGCAGGAAGCTGTCCGCCTCGTCGAGCAGCAGCACGGCATCTTCGCTTTCGGCCTCGGCAAACATGGCCGCCATGTTCTGCTCGGTCTCGCCGATGAACTTGCTCATGATGTCGCTGGCCTGGCGGACCAGGATGGGCCGCCCAAGCTCGCCGGCAATGTGCTCGGCCAGCGCCGTCTTGCCGCTGCCCGGCGGGCCATAGAAGCACAAGGTGCCATGGCCCCGCGCCTGCAGCGCCTGTACCATGCGCGGCACTTCATGGCGGCTCTCCACGTTCAGCAGATCCAGCTGGTACTGCGTCACCATGCGGCGCGCAAGGGTGGCGCCATCGCGCTTGCCCAGCGCCAGGTCGGCGTTGCGCAGCTGCCGCTCGATCAGCTGTTCCATGCGCAGCGCGGTCGCGTCGTCCCCCGGCACGCGGGACGGCTCGGCGCCCACCAGGGCGGCAAAGCGCACCGCGGTGCGGATCTGTGCCGGCGTCAGCCCCTTGCGCGCGGTCAGGCGGGCCACGAAGCCGTCCGACACCGGCACGCCCTCCAACGTCTTGCGCACCAGCCCCTCGCGCGCGCCCGGCGCCGGCGACTTGAGTTCCAGGTGATAGGCAAAGCGGCGCCGGAACGCCGGGTCGATCTGCTCGATGCGGTTGGTCACCCAGATGGTGGGCACGGGGTTGGACTCGAGGATCTGGTTGACCCAGGCCTTGCCGCTGACGCTGCCATTCGCTGGCGGCGCCACCTGCTCGGCACGGGCCAGCAGTTGCGCGGCCTCGGTCGAGATGGGTGGAAAGACGTCCTCCACCTCATCGAACAGCAAGGCCGCCTGCGCGCTGCCCTTGAGAAACACCTGGGCGATCTGCAAGGATCGGTAACGGTCACGGCCACTGAGCGAGTTGCCGTCGCGGTCGGCGTATTCCACTTCGAACAGGTCCAGCCCTGCGGCCTGCGCCACCACCTTGGCCAGTTCGGTCTTGCCGGTACCGGGCGGCCCGTAAAGCAGCACATTGACACCCGCCTCCTTGCGCGCCACCGCCTGCTGCAACAGCGCGCACAGCACCTGCGCATCCTCCTCGATGAAGGCAAAGTCACTCAGTGCCAAGTGGCTGCGGGCAGAGGGCCGGGTGAACACGGCCATCAGCTCCGACTGGTCGCGGTACTGGCGCATCAGCACCGACGGCAGCTTTTCGCTCACCTTCATCAGGTCGGCCAGGTCGGTGATGTTGTGCTCGGAGATCAGGTTGTCGACCAGCCCGATGCGCTCCAGCCGCGAGCCGGCGCGCAGCGCCTCGCCCACTTCCGCCGGGTTCACGCCGGCCACCTCGGCAATCACGGCATAGGCTTCCGGCGCGTTGTTGACCTTGAACTCCACCAGCAGGCTGCGCAGCTCGCGCTGGTAGCGCGCCAGCGTGCCGTACAGCAGCAGCGCGCGCTCGGCCTGGTTGAGCTGCAGCAGCCCGGCCAAGGCGTCGATGTTCTTCTCGACCAAGGTGGACTGCTTCTTGAGCGTCTGCGCCAACCAGTCGCGCGTGACAGCCAGCACCGTCAGCAGATCCTTGGGTTGCTCCTTGGCGTACTCGTCGAGGTAGAAGAACAGCGTGCTTTCGTCGTAGGGACCGCGCCAGTCACCGAAACGCGCCAGGAATTCCTCGGAGCCCAGGGCCTCCTGCCCGTGCCACAGCTCGTTGTCTTCGCAGCGGCGGGCCAGAAAGTCACGCAGGCGCTGAAGCACCGGGGCCGGCCACACCAGATGACGGCCGGCCAGCGCCACCACTCCGGCCAAGTCCCGGCGGGCGTTGAAGCCGGCCCCCAGGCGCGCGGCCAGGGTCAGGATGAAATGCGAGCACATCAGGTCCAGCACCGGCGCCTGTCCGAGCCCCGGTGACACCAGAACCTGCCCATTTGCCCTCTCGACCGCTAAACGCTTGACCATGCAACGCCTCCAGCACGGATGTCTGCGCCGACCACGATAACGCAGAGTGCGCCGCGATGGAAGCCTTATTCCGCCCCTGGTCAGGAAGACGGAAAACCCCGGTTGACGGCGCCGGGCGGCTCCGTCAGGCTTGTGGCTGGGCCGGGATGGCCCGCACTGGAGAACCGATGGACGTTGCGCAGTTGCAGGCCGCGCTGGCCGAGTATTTCGCCCCTTGGGTACACACGCTGGAGCTCGAGGTTCGGGCGGCCGATACAGAGCAGATCACGCTGCGCCTGCCGCACGGCAGCCATCTGGCGCGCACGGGCGGCATGGTCTGCGGCCAGGCCCTGATGGCAGCCGCCGACACTGCCGTCGCGCTGGCTGTGTTCTCCCATTTCGGCGCGTTCCGCCCCTGCACCACGGTACAGATGAACAGCAGCTTCCTGCGGCCGCTGGTGGGGCAGGACGGCCAGGTGCAGGCCCGCCTGGTCCGGGTCGGCAAGGCGCTGGCCTTTGCCGAAGTCGACATCGCCGGGGCCACGGACGGAAAAAGCGTGTGCCGCGTTTCGGCAACTTACGCGCTGTTGTGAGGTCCGCCGACCGCGGCCTGTGACCGACGCCGACTCAGTTCCAGCCGATCACGTCCAGGCCCTGTTCACCCAGGCAACGCTGGACGAACTTGCGGTAGGTGCTGCTGGGTTTGTCCTGCATGGCACCACTGACGGCGCCTGCCGTGCCGCCGACCGCGGCACCGGTCGCCCCGGCACGCACCACCCCTTCGGCATCTCGCCCGGTCACCAGCGCGCCGACCGCGGCCACCGCCCCCACCGTGGCGGCACCCTGACCGGCGCGCCGCGCCACGGCGTTGCCCTGCTCCTGCGGTGTCAGGCCGGCGGCCTCGGCGCGCGCCGTGCAGGACTGGACGGCCTGCTGCGCCCGAGCGTCGCCCATGCGGTTGTAGGCGGCATTCGGATACAGCACCGGCTGGGCTGTCGGGCTGTTCGGACCGCTGGCGGCGCAGCCTGCCAGGAGGGCCGTCAACAAGAGGGATTTCAGATGCTTCATGTGCTATCAACGCCCTTCAACCACCCGGGCCGACGGGGCATGTGGCCGAGTGTGCATGAAAATGTAAAATCAACCCGGTTGTCCACGCATTGATTTGAAAGAAGGAGCCCCATGTCGCACCCGACCCCCTCGCATGACGCCGATCACGCCGATCCGATCGAGAGCCTCGTGCACTCCATTCCTGTGGTGATTCCGGTCGTCGGCGGCCTGATGATCTTCCTGCTGGCCTTCATTGCCGTCTTCATGGCCTGAAGTCCCGCCGCCACGCGTCGAAGGCCCTTCATAGCCCGCGCGTCGCGGCTTGATCCGCAACACGGATCACCCTTTTACTTCTTCGAGCCCCTCTTGGGCGCTTGACGTCACGGGTTGAGAGCCACGCTCTCGACCCGTTTTTCTTTGGGACCCCGGCCAGCCCAGTCCGATGGCGCGCGTCCCGTGAGCACCCTGCATCCCATGCCCTGGGCCCGTACGGCGCGAGCCTGTTACCCGCATAAAGTTATGCAAGTTTTGCATGGATTTCGACTGTAACCATGCTGTCACAAGAGCCCAAATTCTTACAATGAGCCCGACCGGATGCGCGCCTCCACGGCGCGGCCGGTCTTTTTTCAAAGCCGGTCTGGCTGCATGCCGGCTTCGAAAAGATGATTTTCAACTAGGAGCCTTTCCCATGAACTCTCCCGCGATGCAGGGCATCCACCTGAATGCCCCCGCCTATGTGAAGCACGCCAAGCTGCTGGCCTGGGTCGCCGACATGGCCGCCCTGTGCAAGCCCGACGCCATCTATTGGTGTGACGGCAGCGAAGACGAATACCAGCGCCTGTGCGACCAGCTGGTGAAGGCCGGCACCTTCATCAAGCTCAACGAAGCCAAGCGCCCGAACAGCTACCTGTGCCGCTCCGACGCCAGCGACGTGGCCCGCGTGGAAGACCGCACCTTCATCTGCTCGGCCCGCAAGGAAGACGCCGGCCCGACCAACAACTGGATCGAGCCGACCGAGATGCGCGCGCTGCTGCAGTACGGCACCGCCGACGGCAAGCCCGCCCTGTTCAACGGTTGCATGAAAGGCCGCACCATGTACGTGGTGCCTTTCTCCATGGGCCCGCTGGGCAGCGACATCGCCCACATCGGCGTGGAACTCTCCGACAGCCCCTACGTGGCCGTGAACATGAAGCTCATGACCCGCATGGGCAAGGCCGTCTATGACGTGCTGGGTACCGACGGCGAGTTCGTGCCGGCCATGCACACCGTGGGCGCGCCGCTGGAAGCCGGCCAAAAAGACAGCAGCTGGCCCTGCAACCAGACCAAGTACATCGTGCACTACCCCGAGACCCGCGAGATCTGGTCCTACGGCTCGGGCTACGGCGGCAACGCCCTGCTGGGCAAGAAGTGCTTCGCGCTGCGCATTGCCTCCAACATGGGGCGCGATCAGGGCTGGCTGGCCGAGCACATGCTGATCCTGGGCGTGACCACGCCGCAAGGCAAGAAGTACCACGTGGCCGCCGCCTTCCCGAGCGCCTGCGGCAAGACCAACTTCGCCATGCTGGTGCCGCCCAAGGGCTTCGAGGGCTGGAAGGTCACGACCATCGGCGACGACATCGCCTGGGTCAAGCCCGGCAAGGATGGCCGCATGTACGCCATCAACCCGGAAGCCGGCTACTTCGGCGTGGCCCCCGGCACCAACACGCTGACCAACCCGAACTGCATGGCCAGCCTGGACCGTGACGTGATCTACACCAACGTGGCGCTGACCGACGACGGCGATGTCTGGTGGGAAGGCATGGGCGAGGCCCCGGCCCACGCCATCGACTGGCAAGGCAAGGACTGGACGCCGCAGATCGCCAAGGAAACCGGCGCCAAGGCGGCCCACCCGAACGCCCGCTTCACCGTGGCCGCCACCAACAACCCGGCGCTCGACCCCGAATGGGACAACCCCAAGGGCGTGCCGATCGACGCCTTCATCTTCGGCGGCCGCCGTTCCAACACGGTGCCGCTGGTAACCGAAGCCCGCAACTGGGTGGAAGGTGTCTACATGGCCGCCACCATGGGTTCCGAGACCACGGCCGCCATCATCGGCCAGCAGGGCGTGGTGCGTCGCGACCCGTTTGCCATGCTGCCCTTCACCGGCTACCACATGGGCGACTATTTCGCGCACTGGCTCAACCTGGGCGAGAAGGTCGCCGCGCAGGGTGGTCGTCTGCCGGCCATCTTCACCACCAACTGGTTCCGCAAGGACGAAAACGGCAAGTTCGTCTGGCCCGGTTATGGCGAGAACATGCGCGTGCTGAAGTGGATGATCGACCGCATCGAGGACGAGGCCAAGGGCAAGGAGCATTTCTATGGCCTGAGCCCGACCTACGAGGAAATCAACTGGAAGGGTCTGGACTTCACGCCCGAACAGTTCCACGCCGTGACCAGCATCGACAAGCAGCAATGGCTGGACGAGCTCAAGCTGCACGACGTGCTGTTCGAGCAGATCGACGCCCGCCTGCCCAAGGCGCTGCGCGACACCCGTCAGCGCATCGAGAAGCTGCTGAGCGCCTGAGCGTGGACCCTCGCAACCTGCTCCGCAGGTTGCGATCCCGACCAGCCATCAGGTCGGCACCGAAAATAAAAAAGCCACCGCACTGCGGTGGCTTTTTTTGTGACAGCTTGATGGTGAGGCTTCAGCCTTCCTGACGCGTACGGGCGGCTTGCAGGTCGCTCATCACGCGGGCATCCTTGCGGGCCAGTTCCCACAGGCGTGCATCGGCGCGACGGCGGGCCACGCCAAGCGACCAGGCGTCCAGCGCCTTCATGGCACCGGCGGCAACGCGGCGGGCGCTGTCGGCCAGCAGCGCGATGGCGGCAAAACCGACCACCCACAGCACGACCCAGGCGGCCAGCAGATGACCTTCGGCCCACGTGTCGATCAGCTGATCGGCCACCACCACCAGCGCAGCCACCATGGCTGCCAGCAACATGGCCGCCAAGGCCTTGGTGCTGTTGAAGTTCTTGCGCGCTGCACCAGCGCGGCTCACCACATTCTCAATGCGCTCAACGCCGGGATGGCGGGTCGGGTAGTCGACGTGTACAAAGCTGGTCATGATGTTCTCCAAGGGAATGGAAACTTGTTCGATGGCGTGATATTAGGGTTTCCTCCAATGTGATTCAACTTTATTGTTGTGATGCACAATATTCACATCAGTGATGTATTAAAGCCCTGACCATGACACCCCTCAATTTCCGCACTCTGGATCTCAACCTGCTGCGCGTCTTCAACGAGGTGATGACCGAACGCAGCCTGACCAGGGCAGCCAGTAAGTTGTCACTCACACAGCCTGCGGTCAGCAATGCACTGCGACGTCTGCGTACGGCCCTGGATGATGATCTGCTGCGCCGCACCGGCCAGGGCCTGGAGCCGACACCGCGTGCCCTCGCCTTGTGGCCGACCGTGCAGGAAGCGCTGCGCCAGCTGCAGGAGTCGTTTGCCCCCAGCAGCTTCGTGCCCGCCGAGGCCAGCACCACCTTCGTGCTGGCCATGGCCGATGCCACGGCCGCAGAGATCATCCCGGGCCTGGTCAAGGTGATGGACCGCGACGCGCCGGGCGTGACCATCCGGGTCGTGCCGCTGACCACGCGCGACCCACGCCGGCTGCTGGAGCAGGAGTCGGCCGACCTGGCCGTCGGCTACTTTCCCGCCGTGCTGGCCAGCCTGACCGCCCAGGCCCAGGCCGGCGAGGCGGTGCCGTTCCACCACCAGCGCCTCTACTACAGCGACTACGTCTGCGTGATGCGGCGCGACCACCCGCTGGCGCAGGAGGAGCTGACGCTGGAGCGTTACTGCAGCGCGCGCCATCTGCTGGTGAGCTTTTCCGGCCGGCCGTATGGCTTCATCGACGAGGCGCTGGCAGCACTCGGCCGGCAGCGCCACATCGTGCTGACCGTCAACCAGTTCTTCACCGCGGGGCGGGTGGTGGCCACCTCGGATCTGCTCACAGTGCTGCCACGCCACTTCGTCAGCGTGACCGGCATCGCCGACCAGCTGGTGCTGCGCGAGCTGCCGTTCGATGTGCCGGCCGTGCACGTGGATGCGCTGTGGCATCGGCGCGTGCATCACCACAGCGCCCACCAGTGGCTGCGCGGCGTGATTGCGCAGATTCCGAGCCGGGCGCGCGCCCAGCCACCGGCGCCGCGCAGCCAGCGTCGTGGACAATGACGGCGTGAAACTGCAACTCCTGTCCGACCTGCACCTGGAAGCCGATCCCGGCTTCGTCGCCCAGCCGGCCCCCGGCGCCGAGCTGCTGGTGCTGGCCGGCGACATCGGGTCCTACCAGAGCGGCTCGCTGCTGAGCGAACCCGATTTCGGCCTGCGTCGCTTTTCCCCCCGCCATGGCTGGCCGACACCGGTGCTGTTCGTGCCAGGCAACCACGAGTACGACGCGCAGGATTTCGACCGCGCACACGAACGGCTGCAGGAGGCCTGCGCCCGATTGGGCATCGTGCTGCTGGAGCGTGCGGTCATCACGGCCACCGAGCTGCTCGGCCCCAACGCACCCGCCGTGCGCTTCGTCGGCACCACGCTGTGGAGCGACTTCGATGCGCTGAACCCGGCGGCCCAGGGCGCCGGCACGCTCACCGAACTGCTGCAGGCACGCGAGAAGGCCTTTCGCGCCGCCAACTTCTACCTGCGCAAGACCGGCACCACGCGCGACGGCCAGCCTATGCTGGCCGAGCAGTGGCGCGAACAGGCGCTGGTATGCCAGGCCTGGCTGCGCGAGGCATTGGCCCAGCCCTTCGACGGCGCAACCATCGTCATCACGCATTTCGCCCCCAGCCTGCGCAGTGCCGATCCGCGCTACGGCCTGGTGCCGGGCACCGCGGGTTTCTGCAATGCCCTCGACGACCTGCTGCCGCACGCGCGGCTGTGGCTGCACGGCCATCTGCACAGCCCGAGCGACTATGTTCAGGGCGGCTGCCGCGTCGTCGCCAACCCGCTCGGCTATGCGCGCAAGGGCGAGCAGGCACAATTCAACCCGGCCTGCGTGCTGACGTTGCCCGGATCAGGCCTTGGGACTTTTGACACCCGTCAAGGAACCCCTGCCGCTGCTGGCTAAACTACGACTTTGAAACTGAGGAGCCGACCATGAAAATCCTACTGGCCGTTGACGGCAGCGAGTACACCAAGCGCATGCTGGCCTACCTGACAACCCACGACGAGTTGTTCACCGCCGCCAACCAGTACACCATCTTCACCGTCCAGCCGGCCCTGCCGCCCCGCGCGCGCGCCGCCGTCGGCAAGGAAGTGGTGGACAAGTACTACTCGGAGGAAGCCGAGAAGGTGCTGGGCCCGGTGTCCAAGTTCCTCGTGCGCCACGGCATCGATGCCAAGAGCGTGTGGAAGGTCGGCCATGCCGGCGAGAACATCGCCAAGATGGCGGATTCCGGCAAGTTCGATCTGGTGGTGATGGGCTCACATGGCCACAGCGCCCTGGGCAACCTGGTCATGGGCTCGGTGGCCACCCAGGTGCTGGCGCACTGCAGCGTGCCGGTGCTGCTGGTGCGCTGAGACCAGCGCACCCCGTCGTCAGCCGCCCCAGGCGGCGGGCGACACGCTCGCCAGCGCCCGGAAGGCCGGCCTGGCGAGGTAATAGCCCTGGAACAGCTCGATGCCGAGGTCCTGCAGGGCTGCCAGTTCGTCCCGCGTCTCCACGCCCTCCGCAATCACCTGCGTCGACAGGCCTTGGCACATCGCCATCACGCCCTTGACGATGGTCTGGCGGCGCCGGTCCTGGTCGATGCCGCGCACCAGCGCCATGTCCAGCTTGATCAGGTCAGTCTGGATCTCGGCCAGCAGGTTGAGTCCGGCGTAGCCGGCACCGAAATCGTCCAGCGCCGTCAGGAAACCGCGCTCCTTGTAGTGGCGCACGATGTCGCGCACGTGGCCGATGTCGGTGATGTACTCGTTCTCCGTGAACTCGAACACGATGCGCTCGATCGGGTAGCGGTAGGTTTCCGCCGCCTCGATGGTGGTGCGGATGCACAGCTCCGGCCGGTAGACCGCGTTGGGCATGAAGTTGATGCTGATGTAGGAGTCGACCTCCAGCTGGGCCGCCAGCTGGATCGCCTTGACCCGGCAGGCCTGGTCGAAGGCGTAGCGGTTGTCCTCGTTCACCTGCTTGAACACATGGCCAGCCGGTTCGCCCTGCGGGCCGCGCGCCAGCGCCTCCTGGGCGAAGACCTGGCGCGTGCGCACATTCACGATGGGCTGGAACGCCATCGAAAAGTCGAAGCCAAGGCCGGCTCCGGCAGCGCATTCAGCGCAGCCGATCTTGCGAAAGTTCTTCTGTTCAAGCATGGGTCACATTCTGCGGCAGGTTCCGCGGTCGTCAGCGTCGCAATGCCTCGGGGTCCTCATGACGGGCGATCGTCGCACCCATCCATTGCTGCAGGTCCTGCCACATGCGCTGGATTTCCACATTGCGTGGCGTAAGCGTGGCGTGCGGCAACTCGATCGTGACCACCGGCATGCCCTTGTGCACCCCGCCGTAGTTGCCGAGCGAGCCGGGGAACACCCCGAGCTGGTCCAGGTACAGGCGCCCCAGGCGGCGCGGCGGCGTGGCCGGGCCGTCGAAGTCCAGCACGCCGTAGGGCGCATGGATGCTGACGATGAGGTGGGGCTTGAAGCGCTGCATCTCGTCGTGCAGGAACTGCGTCTCGGGCTCGCTCAGGGGCGTTTTTCCCGGCCAGCGGCGCGGGTCCTTGCGGGTACGCTTTTCCCAGTAGTAACTCGCATCACGCTCCCAGTTGGGCGTCGGGAAGTTGCGGTTGAGGTCGACGCCGTTGGCGTTGACGCGGCTGGCCGGCTTGTCGAACAGGCCGTCCGGGTTGAGCGCGGGAATGAAGCGCCAGTGGATCGGCTCCGCCGTGTTCTGCGCCAGCCGGATCCAGTGCAGCGCCACGGCGGCCGAGGACAGCTCGTCGCCATGCATGCCACCGATCACCAGCACGCGCAGCCGCGCCAGAGAGGGCTGCACGTCGCGCACATAGATCGGCCGCCCCCTCACGCTGCGGCCCTCGCTGGTCTGCAACTGCGCGCCCTGACACAAGGCCCAGCTCACATTGGGCAGGCGCGCGTAGAACTCGGCGCACGACCGATCCTGGGCCCAAGACCCCGTCGCCAACGTGGCCAGAGCAGCCGCCATCCATATCCGCCATCGCATGCTGCCATTCTATGTGGCCGACCCCGGTGAGGGATTTCAGGTACATTGGCGCCCATGTCTTTGTCCGCCGCGGGCACCGCCGCCCGGCCCCCGAGTTTTTCCCCAACCGAATTCCGCACCGCCCTGGGCATGTTCGCCACCGGCGTGACCATCGTCACGGCACGCGCGGCCAACGGACGGCTGGTGGGCCTGACGGCCAACTCCTTCAACTCGGTCTCGCTGCACCCGCCGCTGGTGCTGTGGAGCCTGTCGCACACGGCAGCCTCGATGGCGGTGTTCCGTCACGGCTCGCATTACGCGATCAACGTGCTGGCCGCCGACCAGCGTGAGCTGGCGCAGCGCTTTGCCACCAAGGGGGTGGACCGCTGGGCCGGCGTCGACTACGCGGAAGGACACGGCGGCGCGCCCTTGCTGGCCGGTGCGGCAGCCACCTTCGAGTGCTTCAACCGCAGCCGCTACGACGAAGGCGACCACGTGATCTTCGTCGGCGAAGTCGAGCGCTGCAGCCACCGCATCGGTGCCTCGCCGCTGCTCTACCACGGCGGCAAGTTCTATACCGAGCATCCGTTGTGACAGAAGGCACCCCCAGGCTTCGCGACATTTCATGTCGCTGCGCCACCGCCCTCAAGGGGGCAACGCCAGTGGCCCGGCGAAGCCGGTTCCACGGCGTTTCGCGGTTAGGCGCATTGCATGCAGACGTTGCCGGCTTCTGCAAGCGCAACCAGCTATCCGCATGACCACACCGGTACGCAAAGAGCATCTCGACGGCGTGGCCGCAGCCATTCTGTTGGCGTGCTGCATGTTCTGGGGCTTTCAGCAGGTGCTGGTGAAGGCGACGTTGCCGGAGTTGCCGCCGGTGTTCCAGGCAGCCTTGCGCTTTGTGGGCGCCACGGTGCTGCTCATGCTCTGGTGCCGCTGGCGCGGCGTGGCATTGTTTGCCCGTGACGGCTCGTTCGGTCCCGGCCTGCTGGCCGGCGCGCTGTTTGCCGCCGAGTTTGCCTGCCTGTACATTGGCCTGCAGCACACCACGGCCTCTCGGCTGACGGTCTTTCTCTACACCTCGCCGTTCTGGGTGGCGTTGCTGCTGCCGCTGCTGGTGCGTGCCGAGCGGCTGCGCCCGCTGCAATGGCTGGGTCTGGGGCTGGCCTTTCTGGCGCTGGTGTTTGCGATGCGTGACAGCTTCATCTCTCCCGGCCGCGACGGGCAGTTGTTCGGTGACACCCTGGCCCTGGCCGCCGGGCTGTGCTGGGGGCTGACCACCGTGACCATCCGCGCCAGCGCCCTGGCGCGCACCTCGGCCGAGAAGCTGCTGTTCTACCAGGTGGCGGTCAGCGCCGCGACCTTGCCCTTGCTGTCACTGGCATTGGGAGAGCGCTGGGTCTGGCAGTTCAGCGGCTTTGCTGCCACCTCGCTGCTGCTGCAGACCGTGGTGGGCGCCTTCGCCAGCTACCTGGCCTGGATGTGGATGCTGGGCCGCTACCCGGCAACCCGGATCTCGGCCTTCGTCTTCCTCACCCCGCTGTTCGCGCTGCTGTTCGGTGCGCTCTGGCTGCACGAGCCGCTGACGCCCAGCCTGCTGGCTGCGCTGGCGCTGGTCGCGGTGGGCATCGTGCTGGTGAACCGTCGGGCCGGCTGAGCGGGCAGCCGCTCAGATCTTGCCCGCAGCTTTCAGGCGGTCGATGGTGGCTTTCTCCGCGGCGTAGGTACGCGCTGCATAGGCCGTGTACTCGGCCGTGTCCATGTAGATGGCGGGCATGTAGAACTT
>CALRMF020000033.1:0-15429 GCA_943369035.1 Curvibacter sp. AEP1-3 | reverse complement strand
CTGATCGCCAGCAACCTGAAGATGCCGCCGCTGGTGGGCTACCTGCTGGCCGGCATCATGATCGGCCCGGCCACGCCGGGCTTTGTGGCCGATGTGGGGCTGGCCGGGCAGCTGGCCGAGATCGGCGTCATGCTGCTGATGTTCGGCGTGGGCCTGCACTTTTCCTTGCAGGACCTGATGGCGGTGCGACGCATTGCCGTGCCGGGCGCGGTGGTGCAGATTGCCGCCGCCACGCTGCTGGGCATGGGGGTGGCGCTGTACTGGGGCTGGCCGGTGGGCGGTGCGCTGGTATTCGGCCTGTGCCTGTCGGTGGCCAGCACGGTGGTGCTGCTGCGCGCATTGGAGGCCAAGGGGCTGCTGAAGTCGATCAACGGCCAGATTGCCGTGGGCTGGCTGGTGGTGGAAGACCTGGTCATGGTGCTGGTGCTGGTCTTGCTGCCGGCGCTGGCGGGGGTGCTGGGCGGGGCGGGTGGCCCGGCCGGTGAGGCGGCCGCGTCGGCCAGCGACATCTGGCAGACCGTGGGCGTGACGCTGGCCAAGGTCACGGCCTTCATCGTGCTCATGCTGGTGGTGGGGCGGCGCGTGCTGCCCAAGGCCCTGTGGTGGGTGGCGCGCACCGGCTCGCAGGAGCTCTTCACGCTCAGCGTGGTGGCGGTGGCCGTGGGCGTGGCCTTCGGCGCGGCCAAGCTGTTCGACGTGTCGTTTGCGCTGGGCGCCTTCTTCGCCGGCATGATGATGCGCGAGTCCGAGTTCAGCCACCGGGCGGCCGACGAGTCGCTGCCGCTGCGCGATGCCTTTGCCGTGCTGTTCTTCGTCTCGGTGGGCATGCTGTTCGACCCGGCGGTGATCTGGCAGCAGCCGGTCAAGCTGCTGGCGGTGGTGCTCATCATCATGCTGGGCAAGACATTGGCCGCGATTGCGCTGGTGCTGCTGTTCCGCTACCCGCTCAACACGGCGCTGATCGTGGGCGCCAGCCTGGCGCAGATCGGCGAGTTCTCCTTCATCCTGGCCGGCATGGGTGTGGCGCTGGGGCTGATGCCCGCCGAAGGGCAGAGCCTGGTGCTGGCCGGGGCGTTGATCTCCATTGCCGCCAACTCGGCGCTGTTCACCGTCATCGAACCGGTGCGGCGCTGGATTCTCGCGCGCTCGGAGCTGGCGCGCCGGCTGGAGCAGCGCGACGACCCGCTGGCCGAGCTGCCCATGAGCACCGACCCCAAGCTGCTGAGCAAGCAGGTGGTGCTGGTGGGCTACGGCCGCGTGGGCCGGCGCATCGCCCAGGCGCTGCGCAGCGAGCACATTCCGTATGTGGTGGCGGAGCAGAACCGCGAGATCGTGGATGCCCTGCGCAAGGAGGGTGTGCCGGCGGTCAGCGGCGATGCGCAGACGCCGGAGGTGCTGATCCAGGCCCACGTGGCACGTGCCGCGATGCTGGTGATCGCCATTCCCGACACGGTGAACGTGCGTCGCATGGTCGAGGTGGCGCGGACGCTGAACCCGGCGCTCCAGGTCGTGCTGCGCACTCACAATGAAGAAGAAGCCGAGCTGCTGCGCAAGGAAAGCCTGGGCACGGTCTTCCTGGGTGAACAGGAGCTGGCGCGCGGCATGGCCGAGCACATCCTGCAGCAGCTTGGGGCCAGTCAGCCCGCTGCGCATGGACATTGAGGAGCGACACGATGAGCGAGATCCGACACATCCTCGCGGCAACCGATTTGTCCGGCAGTTCGCTGCAGGCGGTGGACCGTGGCTTTCAGCTGGCGTCCGAACTGCAGGCGCAGTACACCGTGATGCACGCGCTGGGGCTGGAGGCGCTGGCGCCGCTGCGCGCCCTGTTGGGTACGCGCGCTGCCGAGGTGTCGGAGCGGCTGCTGGCCCAGACGCGGCTGGAGCTGGAACAGGCGGTGGCGGACGCTACGCACCGCCATGGCGTGGCGACGAGCTTGCAGGTGGAAGCTGGCCTGGCCGGTGACGTGGTGACGACGTGGGCCGAATCACACGAGGTGGGACTGGTCGTGGTGGGTGCGCACGGCAGTGGCTTTCTGCAGCGCATGCTGCTGGGTTCCACCGCGTCACGGCTGCTGCGCAAGAGCCGCACACCGGTGCTGGTGGTCAAGCAGGAGCCGCGGGGGTCTTACCGACGCGCGCTGGTGCCACTGGATTTTTCTCCCTGCTCCCTGCAGTCGATCCGGCTGGCACGGCAGGTGGCGCCGCAGGCCGATCTGCTGTTGTTGCATGTCTTCGACGTACCTTTTGAAGGCAAGATGCAGTTTGCCGGCGTGGACGCCGGACTGGTGGACCAGTACCGGCGCGAGGCACGCGAACGTTCCACCCGGCAGGTGCACGAGCTGGCCGCCGCCGCTGGCCTGCAGCCGGAGGACTACACCGCGCTGGTGCTGTATGGCGATGCCGTGCGCGAAGTCGTGATGCACGAGGAGCGCGACCATTGCGACCTGATCGTGATGGGCAAGCATGGTACGCACGTCACCGAGGAACTGCTGCTGGGCAGCGTGACCAAGCGGGTGCTGGCCGAGTCGCTCAATGACGTGCTGGTGGTGGTGGACAGCGCCGCGCCACCCGTGTCAGCGCGGTGAACTACCGCACTTCGGGGGGCGCCGTTCAGCCCGTCTGGCGTGCCATCAGGCGGTGGCCGGTGCGTGCCGTCCCTGCTTGACGTCGGCAAACTCCGCAGCGATTTCCCGGAACGTGTCCTGGATGGCCAGGAAGGCGTCCAGCACATCGGGGTCGAAGTGACTGCCCCGGCCTTCGCGCATGATGACCACGGCTTCTTCGTGCGTGTAGGCGGCCTTGTAGACGCGTTCGCTGATCAGCGCGTCGTAGACATCGGCCACGGCCATCAGGCGCGCCGAGATGGGGATGGCATCGCCCTTGAGTCCGCCGGGGTAGCCTGAGCCATCCCACTTTTCCTGATGGCACAGCGCGATTTCCTTGGCAAAGCGCAGGAACTCGACTTCGATGCCCAGGTTCTCTTCAGCGTGTTCGATCGCCTGCATGCCGAGCGTCGTGTGCTGCTTCATCAACGCGAACTCCTCGCTGGTCAGCTTGCCGGGCTTGAGCAGGATGTGGTCCGGGATGCCGACCTTGCCAATGTCATGCAGCGGTGCCGATTTGTAGAGCAGCTGGATGTGCTCCGGCGTGAGCAGCGCAGCAAAGCGCGGGTGGTGCTGCAGGTGCTCGGCCAGCGCCTTGACGTAGCGCTGGGTCCGGCGGATGTGGTTGCCGGTTTCGTTGTCGCGCGTCTCGGCCAGGGAGGCGAGCGCCAGGATGGTGACGTCCTGGATGGCCATGACTTCCCGGGCCCGTTGTTCCACCTGGGTCTGCAGATAGGTGTTCTTGTCGCGCAGGTAGTCCGAGGCGCCCTTGAGCGCCAGGTGCGTCTTGACACGTGCCAGCACCAGACACGGATTGACGGGCTTGGTGATGTAGTCGACAGCGCCCAGTTCGAAGCCCATCCGTTCGTCATCCGTGTCAGCCTTGGCGGTGAGGAAGATGACCGGGATGTGCTGGCTGCGCGGGTCGGCCTTGAGCTGCCGGCAGACGTCGTAGCCATCCATCTCCGGCATCATGATGTCGAGCAGGATGAGGTCTGGCGGCGTTTCCGACTGCGCGATCTTCAGCGCGCGCGGTCCGTTGTTTGCCACCTTGACGCGGTACTGATCGCCCAGCAGCTCGCTCATCAGCATCAGGTTGTCCGGCGTATCGTCGACGACCAGGATGGTGGGCTTGATGTATTCGTTGTTGGCATCGAAGCTCATGAAGGGCGTCCGTTCATTGGGTTTCCGTTTCAACGGTGGTGAGGATTTCGAGCGCCTGCTCGAAGTCCATGTTCATGACAGCGGTCTGCAACCTCCCGAAGGAGGTGCCCATTCCGTGCGCCAGCGCCGCTTCATGCTGCTTGAGGAAGTGGGTGGCGGCCGGGTCGTCATCGGTCAGCAGTGCACGCAATGCGGTGCAGGCCTTGGCGGCGGCTGCGGTGTCTATTTCGCTGGACGGGGTTGGCCGCGTGGCGGTCGTTGCCGGCAGGGCGCATTCCAGGGCTCCAATCAGCGCGTGCAGTTCGGCCATGGCCAGCGCGTAGGTTGCCTCCAGGACCGGTGCCTCGTACTGGGCCCTGAGTATGGCTTCGACCTCGGCCATCAGCGCCTGCAGCTGGCCGGCGCCGATGTTGCCGGCCAGTCCCTTGAGGGTGTGCGCCATGCGCTGGGCGATCGCCGGGTCGTCGTGCAGGGCCGCGGCGAACCGGGATTCGAAGTCGGCCTGGTCGTGCACGAACTTCTGCAGCAGGCTGAGGTAGAAGCCTTCCTTGCCCAGCACCCGCTCCAGGCCCGCCTTCACGTCCAGCTGCGGAATGTGCCGCACGGCATCGGGCAAAGGGTCGTGGGCGTTGACGCTCCGGCCCGGCGTGGCGGTGCCCCTGTGCGGCTCGGCCGGCTCCGGTGACCGAGCATGGGGGATGTTCACCGGTGCCCACTGGCGGAGCTTGGTCCATAGTTGCGCGGGATCGATCGGCTTGGCGAGGTGGTCGTCCATGCCGGCCTCGATGCACCGTTCACGATCGGCAGGCATGGCGTTGGCGGTCATGGCGATGATCGGCAGCTGCTGGGAGCTGCGTTCGCGACGGATCAGGCGCGTCGCGGCCAGTCCGTCCATCACCGGCATCTGCATGTCCATGAGCACCAGGTGGTAGCTGTTCTCCAGCGCCTTGCTCACCCCGACCTGGCCGTTTTCCGCCACGTCGACCGTGATGCCGGCATCGCCCAGAATTTCCTTGGCCACCATCTGGTTCATCTCGTTGTCTTCGACGAGCAGGACGCGCAGGCCATGCATGTCCGGTGCGTCTGTTGCCGACGCGGCGCCGGCGCCCTGGCGGCTCGTCCATTCGGCGGCGCCCAGGGTGTGCATGACGGTGTCAAACAGCAGCGAGGGGTTCACCGGCTTGAGCAAGGTGTCGCGGACGCCGGCCTGCTCGGCGCTGCGCCGGATGTCGTCGCGGCCGAAGGCGGTGACCATGATGCAGTGAGGTACCTTGCTGAGCGTCAGCTGGCGTATCTTGCGCGCGGCCACCACGCCATTCATGCCCGGCATCTGCCAGTCGATGAAGGCAATCTCGAAAGGCTGGCCCGCGGCATCGGCCTGCCTCACGGCGTCGATGGCTTCCGGGCCGGACGCCACCGCGGTGACCTCGAAGGTCATGGACTGCAGCATGTCGGTCAAAACGCTGCGCGCGCTTTCGTTGTCGTCAACGACCAGCACCTTGCGGTGGCGCAGATCAGGCGCCGGCATGAAGTTGTTGGCGTTGGAGACGCCCCTACCCAGCGTCACCGTGAACCAGAAGGTCGAGCCCTGGCCCGGTGTGCTGATCACGCCGACGTCGCCGTCCATCAGTTCTGCCAGCCGCTTGCTGATGGCCAGGCCCAGGCCGGTGCCCCCGAACCTGCGCGTGGTGGAGGAGTCGGCCTGCTGGAAGCTCTGGAACAGGTGGGAGATCTGCTCCGGGGTGAGGCCGATGCCGGTGTCGTGCACCAGGAACTTGAGCACGATCGCCTCGGGGGTGTCTTCTTCGCAGAGCACCTGGATGGTGACGGTACCGTGTTCGGTGAACTTGACCGCGTTGCTGGAGAAGTTGATCAGGATCTGGCCGATGCGCAGCGGGTCACCGATCAGGCTGGCGGGAACACCGCGCGCCACGTCCACCACCAGTTCCAGGCCCTTCTCGGCCGCCTTGTCGGCGATGAGGTGGATGCTGTTTTCCAGTGTTTCATGCAGGTCGAAGTTGATCTTCTCGATGTTCAGCTTTCCGGCCTCGATCTTCGAGAAGTCAAGGATGTCGTTGAGGATGCCCAGCAGGTGCTGGCTGGATGACTGGATCTTGCGCAGGTACTCGCGCTGTCGCGGGTCCAGATCGGTCTTCAGCGTCAGGTAGCTCAATCCGATGATGGCGTTCATCGGGGTGCGGATTTCGTGGCTCATGTTGGCCAGGAAGTCGGACTTCATGCGCGCCGCCTGCTCCGCTTCGGTGCGCGCCTGCGTCAGCTTGGCTTCTGTCTCGCGCCGCAGGGTGGCGTCGCGCAAGGTGGTGGCGATCAGGAGTTCATGTTCGGTCTGGATCGGGTTCAGGCTGAGTTCGACGGGAATCTCGACCTGGTCCTTGGTGACCGCGTACAGGTTGACCCGGCCGTCGCCCATGACCTGCCGACGCGGGAACATGACATAGAGTTCGCGCGCGCCGACGTGCTTGTCACGAAACCGCGCAGGAATCAGCATCTCCACGGGTTGCTTCAGCATTTCCTCGCGGCAGTAGCCAAAGAATGCGAGTGCCTGCTCGTTGACACGCTGAATCAGTCCCTGCGTATTGACGATCACCATCGGGTCCGGCGAGGCGTCGATCAACTGGCTGGCTTCCTGCTGACTGGACCGGAGCTGGTTTTCGGTGGCGACCCGCTCGCTGATGTCTTGCAGCCAGGCAAAGCTGTATTGCAGGCGGCCATGTTCGTCGCGCACGTCATTGCCGTTGATCAGGCAGGGCGTCAGGGTGCCGTCGGCGCGCTTGATGCGCAATTCCCGCTGATAGCTGCCCTGGGGTATTTCGTCCATGGACAGGTCCAGCAGGCTGGACCAGGTGCGACCCATCAGTTGTCCAGGGGTCAGTCCGAACAGGGCTGCACCTGCCTCATTGCTCTCCAGGATGATGCCCTTCGGTGAAACCTGCACGAATCCCTGGCGGCTGTCGGACAGGATGGCCTGGGCTCGCCGGCGGGCCTGGGCAATGCTGGCGCTCATGTAGGTGAACATCAACCCGCCGAGGATCAGCAGCAGGGTCACGCCGCCGACCATCTGTGCCAGCAGCAAGGGCGAGGTGTCGTTGTTGTCCGCTGCGCCTCCGCCGGCGGGGGCGAGGAAGTAGGCGCCCAGCATGGCGATGTAGTGCATGGCGGAAATGGCACCTCCCAGCACGATGCCACCGCCGAGCGCGGCCACAAAGGGCTTGTTGCCCAGGCGGCCGGCGGCGATGTGCGACTTGGTCCACAAGGCGAGCGTGGACAGCAGCACGGCCGCCACCAGGGAGGCGGCAAACAGGGGCAGGTCATAGCGCAGAGAGCCGTTCAGGCGGACAGCGGCCATGCCGCTGTAGTGCATGAGGCCGATGCCGCCGGCCATGATCAAGCCGCCGGCCAGTGTGGAAAAGCGGCTCGGCGTCCGGCCAGCCGTGAAGTGCAAGGCCGCGCCAGCCGCCAGTGCGCCGGGCAACATCGAGAGCGCCGTGATCCAGGGGTCATAGTCCACCCCGCAGTTGAGCCGGAAGGCGAGCATGCCGATGAAGTGCATCGACCAGATCCCGCCGCCCATGCCGATGGCCACCATGGGCAGCCAGGCTTTGCGCCTGATGCCCATCCGGCTGAGGCGATCGGCCATCTCCAGGGCGGAAAAGGACCCGAAGATCGCCATCAGCACCGATGCCACCACCAGGCCACTGTCATAAATGCCGACGTAGGCATCGATCCTGCTGGAGGTATCAGCCAGGAAAAATTGGTCGAATGGAGAAATCATGCCGACTGCTGCGCGTGACGCTTTTTAAGTAAGTGTTATCAATTTTATCAACTACAGTATATTTTTCAAATAATTTCAACGGGAAAGGTAGGGACTAAGATGAGGGCTCCTATTGCAACGGGGAGCCTCGCCCATGAGTTCAGGACCTTTCATCTGGCGTTTTTTCCGTGCCGGCGGCTTCGACCAGGTACGGCTCGACACGGCGGCCGAACTGTTGGCCATCGACCAGCTTGACCAGAAGCTCTGGGTGGCCTTGTCGTGCCCGGTCAAGGGCATCGAGTTCGACGCCCGCACGCTGGCCTTCGTGGACAGCGATGCCGACGGCCAGATCCGCCCGCCGGAGCTGATCGCGGCAGTGCAGTGGGCTGGCGCCCGGCTGAAGGACGTGGACGTGCTGGCGCAGCAGCTGCCGGGCGTGCCGCTGGCCGCCATCCGTGATGACGACGAGGAAGGCCTGGCGATTGCCCAGGCCGCGCGCGAACTGCTGGCCGACATCGGCGGCAACGACGGCATGGTGACGGTGGACGCCGCCCGCCTGGCGCAGACACGCCAGGCCGCGCGGGCCTTGGCGGCCTGGCAGGCGGCCGGTGCGCAGGCCCGCCCGCTGGGTGACGCCACCGAGGCGGCGCATGCCGCGCTGACCGCGGTGGCCGAGAAGGTGGAAGACTGGTTCGTGCGCTGCCGTCTGGCGGCCTTCGACACGCGCGCCGGTGCCGCGCTCAACGCCACCGACGACACGCTGCTGGCGCTGGGCGGCGGCACGCTCACTACCGGGGCGGACAGCATTGCTGCCTTGCCCCTGGCGCATGTGCAGGCCGGGGCGGCGTTGCCGCTGTCGGCCGGGCTCAACCCGGCCTGGGCGGCGCGCATCCATGCACTGCGTGATGCGGCGGTGACGCCGCTGCTGGGCCAGCGCGAGGCCCTGAGCGAAGTCGACTGGCAGCAGCTGAAGGACAAGCTGGCGCCTTACGCCAGCTGGCTGGCAGCCCGGCCCGACCCCGCCGCCGAAGGCGATGGCGTGCGCCAGCTGGAGAAGCTGGCCCATTACGTGCGCGACCTGCTGCCGCTGGCCAACAACTTCGTGGCCTTCCGCGACTTCTACACCCGGCAGGGCAAGGCGACCTTCCAGGTCGGCACGCTCTACCTGGACGGCCGTTCCGCCGAGCTGTGCGTGGCGGTGAACGATGCCGCCCGCCATGCGGCGCTGGCCACGCTGTCACGCATCTGCCTGGTGTATTGCGACTGCGTGCGCAGCGGCGAGACGCTGAGCATTGCCGCGGCCTTCACCGCGGGCGACGCGGACCAGCTGATGGTGGGCCGCAACGGCGTGTTCTACGACCGCCAGGGCCGCGACTGGAATGCCACCATCACCAAGATCGTGGACCACCCGATCAGCCTGCGCCAGGCCTTCTGGGCACCGTACAAGCGGCTGGCGCGCTTCGTGGCCGAGCAGCTGCAGAAGATGGCGGCCAACAAGGCGCGCGCGTCGGAAGACCGGATGACTGCCGCCGTGGTGGAGGGCGGCAAGAAGGTGGCCGCGGCAACGCCAGCGCCGGTGGCACCACCGCCGTTCGACGTCGGCAAGTTCGCCGGCATCTTTGCCGCGTTGGGTCTGGCGGTAGGCGCCATCGGCACCGCGGTGGCCTCGGTGCTGACTGGCCTGTTCGCGCTGGCCTGGTGGCAGTTGCCGCTGGCCCTGGCCGGCCTGCTGCTGATCGTCTCCGGCCCGGCGGTGCTGCTGGCCTGGTTCAAGCTGCGCAGCCGCAACCTCGGCCCCATTCTGGACGCCAACGGCTGGGCCATCAACGCCCGCGCGCGCATCAACATTCCGTTCGGCACCTCGCTCACCCAGGTGGCGCAACTGCCGCCCAATGCCGAGCGTGCGCTGACCGATCCCTACGCCGAGAAAAAGGCGCCCTGGGGCTGGTACGGCGGCATCCTGGCGGTGCTGTTGCTGCTGGTGTTTGCCTGGTACCTGCGCGCGCACATGCAGTGATTCTGCGCCGCTAGCGTTGACACAACACCCGCCGGAGCGCGGGGCTTTAACGGGGGCACCCGCAAAACGGGCTTGGCCCGGCTGCAGGGTGCGTCCCCCCGCCACCGAAGGATGAGCGGGGGGATGGCGCGTAGCGCCTCAGGGGGGCTCGTCTAAACCCCCCGTGCTCTGTCCGTGTGGAACTGCTGCACGAAGGCGCTGAAGGTGCCGGCGTCCAGCGCTGCACGCACCTCGCGCATCAGGTTCAGGTAGTAGTGCAGGTTGTGCACCGTGGTCAGCATGGGGCCGAGCATCTCGCCGCAGCGGTCCAGATGGTGCAGGTAGGCACGGCTGAAGCCGTCGCGCCCGCCCTGCACGTACGGCAGGCCCGAGGCACCGGCGCAGGCGTAGCAGCTGCAGGTCTCGTCCAGCGGGCGGGCGTCGTTCTTGTGGCGCGCGTTGCGGATCTTCAGGTCGCCGTAGCGGGTGAACAGGTGGCCGTTGCGGGCGTTGCGCGTGGGCATGACACAGTCGAACATGTCGAATCCGTACTGCACGCCGTACACCAGGTCTTCCGGCGTGCCCACGCCCATCAGGTAGTGCGGCTTGTGCGCCGGCAGGCGCGGGCCGCAGTGGCGCATGAGGCGCTGCATGTCCTCCTTGGGCTCGCCGACGCTCACGCCGCCCACGGCAATGCCGGGGAAGTCCAGCTCTTCCAGTCCGGCCAGCGACTCGTCGCGCAGGCTCTCGTACATGCCACCCTGCACGATGCCAAAGAGCGCGTTGGGGTTCTCCAGCCGTTCGAACTCGGCCTTGCAGCGCTTGGCCCAGCGCAGCGACAGCTCCATGGACAGGCGGGCCTCGCGTTCGGTGGTGAGCTGACCCTTGGTCTTGGGGTCGAGCGACACATAAGGCGTGCACTCGTCAAACTGCATCACGATGTCGCTGTTCAGCACGGTCTGGATCTGCATCGAGCCCTCGGGCGTGAGGAAGAGCTTGTCGCCGTTGACCGGCGAGGCGAACTTCACGCCTTCCTCGCTGATCTTGCGCATTTCGCCCAGGCTCCAGACCTGGAAGCCGCCCGAGTCGGTGAGGATCGGCTTGTGCCAGTTCTCGAACTGATGCAGGCCGCCGAAGGACTTCATCACGTCCAGGCCGGGGCGCATCCAGAGGTGGAAGGTGTTGCCCAGGATGATCTGCGCGCCCATGTCTTCCAGCGAGCGCGGCATGATGCCCTTGACGGTGCCGTAGGTGCCGACCGGCATGAAGATGGGCGTTTCGACCACACCGTGGTTGAGCGTGAGGCGGCCGCGGCGCGCCAGGCCCTCGGTCTTGAGCAGTTCGAACTTGAGCATGGGCGTGATTCTCTCAAACCCGCGGCCCTGGCCCGTCGCGTCAGGCCGGTGCCGTGGTGGGGGCTTGGCGTGCCAGGTAGTCGGCAGCAAAGCGCACGAACCAGTCCACACTCTCAGGCTGAGCCAATCCGTCGCGCTTGAGTACCTGCTCCGGTGCATGGCCCAGCAACAGCTTTTTGATCGGCAGCTCCAGCTTTTTGCCCGTGATGGTCTTGGGGATCGCGGCCACCTGCAATATCTCGTCGGGCACGTGCCGCGCCGACAGGCCGCTACGCAGGGCTTGCCGGACTCGCTGGCGTAGCGGTTCGTCCAGGCTCAGGCCGGGACGCAACTGCACGAACAGCGCCATGTAGGACGGACGGCCCAGGAATTCGAGGTCCACGACCAGGCTGTCGAGCACTTCCTCAACGCCTTCGACGACGCGGTAGAGTTCGGCCGTGCCCATGCGCACGCCCTGGCGGTTGATGGTGGCATCCGAACGGCCGTAGATGATGCCCCCCACGGCCTCGGGTCGCGGCACTAGGCGCAGCCAGTCGCCTTGGCGCCAGACCGGTCGCTGCTCTGAGTCGTGGAAGGTGTCCAGATAGCTTTCGCGGTAGCGGCTGCCGTCGGTGTCACCCCAGAAGTACAGCGGCATGGAGGGGATGGGTTGCAGGCAGGCCAGTTCGCCAACGGTGTCGAGCGCGGGGCGGCCCGCGTCGTCCCAGGACTCCACATGGGCGCCCAGGGTGCGGCATTGCATCTCGCCCACATGCACTGGCAGCGTGGGTAGTCCGACAAGGAAGCCGCCCGCGATGTCGGTGCCGCCAGAGACGGTGTTGAGCCAGAAGTCGGTCTTGACCTGCGTGTAGAGCCAGCGGTAGGCCTCGGGCGCCAGCGGCGAGCCAGTGGAGCAGACCGTGTGCAGGTCAGAGAGATCGGTGACCTCGCGTGGCACGATGCCAGCCTTCATGCAGGCGTGGTGAATGGCTGCACCTGCGCCGAAGGTGTTGATCCTCAACCGACCCACAAGGCGCCAGAGGTGGCCCCAGTCAGGCTCGGCGCCCGCGCCGCTGACGCAACCGTCATAGAGCACCACGGTGGCACCGCCCAGCAGACCCATGATGTGCGCGTTCCAGACCATCCATGAGGTGTTGACAGCCCACAGCACCCGATCGCCGGGGTGCAGGTCGTTGTGCAGCACCATGTTGACCAGGCTGTTGAGCAGCACACCTCCGTGGCCATGCACGATGGCTTTGGGCAGGCCCGTGGTGCCGGAGGAATACAGCGTCCACAGGGGATGGCTGGCAGGCAGAGTCTCCGCGTGCAGCGCCGCTTCCCCGGCCACCGCACTGGCCCAGTGCAACACGGTGCGGCTGGCTGCTTGCGACGGAGGGGCGGCTTGTTGGTCGAGGTGGGGCACCCAGACCACGTGGCTCACCGAAGGCAGGCCTGCCAGAATTTCGTCCAGCGCCGCACGGCGGTCAAAGGGTTTGCCAGCGTAACGGTAGCCATCCACCGCAATCATGACCTTGGGGGCAGTCTGTTGGTAACGGTCGCTCACGCTGACCGGTCCCATGTCGGGCGCGC
This sequence comes from Curvibacter sp. AEP1-3, assembly GCA_943369035.1. Lineage (GTDB taxonomy): Bacteria > Pseudomonadota > Gammaproteobacteria > Burkholderiales > Burkholderiaceae_C > Hylemonella. The sequence goes on along the minus strand of CALRMF020000033.1, from coordinate 2,967 downwards.
AAAGTGCCCATACCGCGCCCAGGCTGGCCGCCGCCAGAAATCCCACCACTGCTTGCGGAATATTGGGCAGGTAACCCACCACCCGGTCACCCGGCTGTACGCCGAGGCCGCGCAGCGTCTGCGCCAGTGCCGCCACCTGGCGTTGCAGTTCGGGCCAGCTCAGCTCGCCGCAGCCGCCGGCTTCGCTGTCATACAGCAGAGCCGGTGTGGTCAGATGCGTGTGACGGAACACCTGGTTCACGAGGTTCAGGCGTGCACCCTCAAACCAGCGGGTGGCGGGCATAGGATCTGCAGACCGCATGCGAGTGGGCATATGTTCTGCCGGCACGTCGAAGTAAGTCCAGATCGCGCGCCAAAACGCTTCGGGTTCTTCTACCGACCAGCGCCACAGCGCTTCGTAGCCCTCGAACTGCAGGCCGTGCACTTGGCCCAGCCAGGCCTGGAAATCCGTGATGAGGGCGTGTTGTTTGCGTTGCAGGCTGGGGGTCCAGATCGGCTTGTCCATAGAAATGCGGGGGTGTTGTGTCAGAAAAGGGTGCCGGACCGCTGCGGACCGGGCACCCTTGGGGTGTTATTGCCCGAACCCGCGACAGGGGCCCGGGTCAGACGGTTCAGGAGTCGGCGCTGAAACCGATGCGTTTGACGTGACCGCGCCACAGCTCGGTTTCGCTGCGCACGCGCTCGGCCATCTCGCGCGGGGTGGACGAGCGCGCCGTCATGCCGAATTCGGCCAGGCCGCGCACAAAGTCTGGCTGTGCCACCGCCATGCGCACGGCCTCGGCGGCGCGCTGGACCGTGACAGCCGGGGTCTTGGCTGGCATGAAGACACCGAACCATTCGGTCATCTCCAGCGCATAACCCTGTTCGCGGTAGGTCGGCAGGTCGGGAACGAAGGTGCTGCGCTCTGTGCCTGAGACGGCCAGCAGGCGCAGGCGACCCGACTTCATGTAGGGCAGGTAACTGCCCAGCACGGTGGAATAGGCCGTGACTTGTCCGCCCATCAGATCCTGCAGGCCGGGGCCGTCGCCGCGGTAGCCCACGTGGGTGAACTCCACGCCGGCGAGCTGGCCCAGCAGGCTGCCGACCAGATGTGGCGTGGAGCCCGGTGCCGGCGAGCCGAAGCTGCCCTTTCTGGGGTTGGCCTTGAGCCAGGTGACGAACTCAGGCAGGGTGCGCACGCTCTCGGGCACGGCCGGCCCCACCGCCAGCGCGAACGGGAAGGTGCAGACCATGGAGACGGACTGAATGTCCTCGGTGGCATAGGGCAGCCTGCGGTAGGTATGCGGGTAGATGCTGAATGGCGAGGGCGGCGAGAGCAGCAGCGCGGTACCGTCGGATGCGGAGTCCTTGAGCGCGCTGACGGCGATCTGCATGCCGGCGCCGGGCTTGTTGTCGACGAGCACGTTCTGCGCGTATTGGCCGCGCAGCTTCTCGGCCAGGCGGCGCGCCACGTTGTCGGTGCTGCCCCCGGGTGGGAAGCCCACCATCAGGCGGGCAAGATCGGGCATGGCCTGGGCCTGGGCGGACAAGCTCAGCGCCGTGGTGCCAAGAGCGCCCCAGGTGCCCAAACTGCCCAGCTGAATCGCAAACTGACGGCGGGTGGTCATAAATTGTGTCCCCTTTTTCTAAGTGGTGGTGCACGCAAATGCGGTGCGCCACCAATGTGCCGCAGATGCTTTCGAGTCGCTTATGTTTTCTTGCGCAAAATGTTCCCGGTTTGCGCCACCTAGGGTAAACCTCAGGCCCTATGCCGCCGGTGCAGGGCAGACGGTGCCCGGGCTCAGCTTGCGCGTCGATAGACCGAGGGTGGGACACCCCAGTGCTGGCGAAAACGCCGGCTGAAATGCGCGGCCGAGGGGTGGCCGGTTTGCGCCGCGATGTCCGCCAGCGGTTGGCGCGTCTCGCGCACCAGGCGTGCGGCCTCCTCCATGCGCATCAGCTGCAGCCAGGCGTGGGGCGTGGCACCGAAAGATGTCTTGAAGGCGCGCGAAAAGTGGAAGGGGCTCAGATCCACCAACGCCGCCAGTCGCATCACCGTCCAACGCTCGTAGAGCTCCGCGCCAACGGCGTCGCTGAGTAGCCGCATCTGGCGGCGCGAGAGTGTGGCCGCGGCCCGTGTGGGCCCCTGGGTCTGGGCGTAGTTCTCGATCAGGTGGATGGCAATGCCCAACGCCAGATGTTCGCCGAAGCTGGGGTTAAGCGAGACATTGCTGTCGAGAGAAGCCAGCAGCAGCTCGGCAAAGCCTGCCAGCACCGCGTCCTTGCGTCCGAAGCACGGACCCAGCACCACGCTGTCGCCGCCGGTGGCGCGTTGCAACCAGACAGGGGCAAGATCAATGTGAATGTTGTCGCGTCGCGCCGCGCTACGCCAGAAGCTGGGGGTGTCCGTGGGTACGACCACGGCCGTGCCACGCTGCCAGGCGCATTCACCCACTGCATTGCCCTGGCGCTGCAGCAGCCGGGTCGACACGCCGCGCCGCAGCAGGATGGTGTGGTTGCCCAGGGGCGGCACATAGAGATCGCCTTGTGGGCCGACCTGGTGCCAGACCTTGAGTCCAGGCCAGGGGCGGCCCAGGCTGGTGCGTTGCACATGGTCCGGCAGGGTCTGCCAAGGCTGTTCGATCATCAGACCGTCGAGCGCGAGCCATCGACCGGTGTCGAAGCCTTCGATGGGCGGTGGGGAATGAGGGCGGTCGGTGCGCGGGGTCATGGATCGGCCTGCCGGAGTCGAAAGATCAGATGCAATATCCTACGCCCCTTTGCATTCTGCCCGGCCGTTGCCGTGTGCCTTGCGGCGTCCTGCGGACGGATCGTGTTCGATGCGCAGCGGCTCCGCCTGGAGATGCCCCGTTTGTCTCTCTTTGAAGGAGCCTTGCCATGAAATCCCGCGCCGCCGTTGCCTTTGCCGCTGGCCAACCCTTGCAGATCGTCGAGATCGACGTTGCCCCGCCGAAGAAGGGCGAGGTG
>CALRMF020000032.1:0-15596 GCA_943369035.1 Curvibacter sp. AEP1-3 | reverse complement strand
CGAGGGGAGGGCCTGTCCATCTCCCTGGCCCGGCACACCGGCCCAGGGAGACTCATAGCATACGAGATCAGTCGTTTGCGTAGATGTCGACGTCCTTGGTTTCCTTGACGAACAGCATGCCGATGACAAAAGTCATGCCGGCAATGATGATCGGGTACCACAGGCCGTTGTACATGTTGCCGGTCTGCGCCACGATGGCGAAGGCGGTGGTGGGCAGCAGGCCGCCGAACCAGCCGTTGCCGATGTGATACGGCAGCGACATCGAGGTGTAGCGGATGCGGGTCGGGAACATCTCGACCAGCATGGCGGCAATCGGGCCGTACACCATAGTCACCAGGATCACCAGGTAAGCCAGGATGGCAATGACCATCACCTTGTCCACCTTGGCCATGTCAGCCTTGGCGGGGTAGCCAGCAGCCTTGAGTGCGTCGGCCACGGCCTTCTTGAACTCGCCGTCGAGCTTCTTGGCTTCGTCAGCCGGCAGGCCCTTGGAGGAGTAGCTGTTGATCACGGTCTCACCCACCTTGATGGTGGCGGGGCCGGTACCGACGGCGTTCTCGTAGCTCACCGAAGCGCCGGCCAGCACCTGCTTGGCGATGTCGCACGAGCTGGTGAACTTGACGGTGCCGGTCGGGTTGAACTGGAACGAGCACTCCTTCGGATCAGCCGTCACGACCACCTTGTTCTTCTGCTGGGCAGCATAGAGGTCGGGGTTGGCAGCCTTGGTCAGCATTTCGAAGACCGGGAAGTAGGTCACCACGGCCAGCAGGCAGCCTGCCATGATGATGGGCTTGCGGCCGATCTTGTCGGACAGGGCGCCGAAGACGACGAAGAACGGGGTGCCGATCAGCAGCGAGGCGGCCACATAGATGTTGGCGGCAGCGCCGTCCACCTTGAGCGCCTGGGTCAGGAAGAACAGGGCGTAGAACTGGCCCGAGTACCAGACCACGGCCTGGCCAGCCACGAGGCCCACCAGCGCCAGGATCACGATCTTCAGGTTCTTCCACTGGCCGAAGGCTTCCGAGATCGGGGCCTTGGAGGTCTTGCCTTCTGCCTTCATCTTGGCGAAAGCGGGCGACTCGTTCATGGACAGACGGATCCACACCGAGATGGCCAGCATCACGATGGAGACGATGAAGGGAACACGCCAGCCCCAGTCGGCGAAGGCAGCCTCGCCGATGATGGTGCGGGTACCCAGGATCACCATCAGCGACAGGAACAGGCCCAGGGTCGCGGTGGTCTGGATCCAGGCGGTGTACGCGCCGCGCTTGCCTTGCGGCGCGTGCTCGGCCACATAGGTGGCAGCACCGCCGTATTCACCGCCGAGTGCCAGACCCTGCAGCAGACGCAGGACGATCAGGATGACCGGTGCGGCCACGCCGATGGAGGCGTAGGTCGGCAGGATGCCCACGATGAAGGTGGACAGGCCCATGATCAGGATGGTGACCAGGAAGGTGTACTTGCGGCCGATCATGTCGCCCAGGCGGCCGAACACGATGGCACCGAACGGACGCACGATGAAGCCCGCAGCGAAGGCCAGCAGCGCGAAGATGAAAGCCGAGCCGGCATCCAGACCGCTGAAGAACTGCTTGGCGATGATGGCCGCCAAGGAACCGTAGAGGTAGAAGTCGTACCACTCGAAAACGGTGCCCAGGGAAGAGGCGAAGATCACCTTCTTCTCTTCGGGCGTCATGGGCCGTGCGGCCGCAGAATTTGCCATGTTATGTCTCCAAAAGAATTGAAACCCTCAAATGAGGATTGACTGCATTCTTGGAGAGTGCACTGACCTCGTTCTGACGGCAAACCAACCGAAACTTACGCGCACCTGAATGTCAACTGACAGTCTAGGTACTTACCCTTGCGATGGGTTTCACCCACCGGGATAACTCAGCGCTGCCGCACCAGCCCCTGCGGAATCTCGCTGACCTGCGCCCAGGCCGGGCTGTCGAACCAGCTGTCGCCACGCAGATAGTCACGCAACATGGGCAGCGCATCGAAGCCCCAGAACAGCTTGTCGTCCACCGCATAGGCCGGCACGCCGAACACACCGGCCGCAATCGCCTCGTCGGTGTTGGCACGCAGGCAGGCCTTGACCTGCGCATCATCGAGCGCCAGCGCAGGCTTCAGCTGCTCATGCAGCACCTGCAGCCGGACCGCGTCCAGCGCGTCGGCACCGCCGCGCCAGACATGGCGCAACAGGGTCTCGCACACATAGCGGTTGGGGTCCCCGCCCTGGGCGCAGGCAATCGCCAGTCGCAGCAAGGGCAGCGGGTTGAAGGGATGCAGCGCCGGCATCTGCAGCGGCACCTGATGGTGGTGGCCCAGCCACTGCACGTGGCGGTAGGTCCAGTCGCGCTTGGCCGGCACCTCAGCCGGGCCGAGCTGGCCGTGGTGCTTGAGCATCGCCCCCAGCAGCACCGGCTTGTAGCGCACCGCATAACTCAAGCCCATCAGCACCTCGGGCAGCTTCTCGAAGGCCAGATAGGCATAGGGCGAGACGAAATCCAGGTAGAAGGTGATCTGCTTCATGTCAGTCTCCTAGGGCGGTCGCACGTTGCTCGATCCGGCTCCAGACCATGCGCTTGTCAGCGTCGCCCATGGTCGACCAGGCGCGAATCTCGTCTATCGTCCGCAGGCAACCCTGGCAATAGACACGTTGCGCGTCCATCTTGCACACCGAAATGCAGGGTGACGGCACATTTTGGCCGACCGCCCTTGCTGCACGGGCGCGATCAGCTATTGAAACAGTAGCATCCATGGACATCAGGCACGCTTGGCGAGCAGCGCCGTTGCGACACGCGAGTTCGGTTTGCGCTGCAGCACATCGCTGATGAACTGGCCGGCATCGACCAGCCGGTCGAGGTCAATGCCGGTCTCGATGCCCAGGCCCTGCAGCAGATAGACCACGTCTTCGGTCGCCACGTTGCCGGTGGCCCCTTTGGCATAGGGGCAGCCGCCCAGGCCGGCCACGGAGGACTGGAAATTCCAGACGCCCATCTCCAACGCGGCATAGGTGTTGACCAGTGCCTGGCCGTAGGTGTCATGGAAGTGGCCCGACACGTCATCCAGATCGAAGTGGGCCAGCGTCGCCTCAATGGCGCGCTGCACCTTGCGTGGTGTGCCGACGCCGATGGTGTCGGCCACATCCACGCGCTGCACGCCGATCTCCTTCATCAACTTGGCCAGCATGCTGACGCGCTCGGGCGCCACCTCGCCCTCGTAGGGGCAGCCCACGGTGCAGCTCATGGCGCCGCGTACGCGGACACCGGCGGCCCGTGCGGCCGCCACCACGGGCGCAAAGCGCTCGATGCTCTCGGCAATCGAGCAGTTGATGTTCTTCTGGCTGAAGGCTTCGCTGGCGGCGCCGAACACCACGATCTCGTCCGGCCTGGCGAGCACCGCCGCCTCCCAGCCCTTGAGGTTGGGCACCAGCACCGAGTAGCGCACGTCGGGGCGGCGCTTGATGCCCGCCATGACCTCGGCGTTGTCGCCCATCTGCGGCACCCACTTCGGTGACACGTAGCTGGTGACCTCGATCTCCTTCAGGCCGGCGTCCTGCAGGCGATGCACCAGTTCGATCTTCACCGCCGCCGGCACCGGCTGCTTCTCGTTCTGCAGGCCGTCGCGCGGACCGACGTCGATCAGTTGAACGCGGGAAGGAAAACTCATCGAAACAACTCCAGTTATTAATGCAAGCTAGGCAAAGCTCGTCGACGCCTAACCGGGAAACGCCGTGGAACCGGCTTGGCCGGGCCAGTGGCGTTGCCCCCTGCAAGGGGGGTGGCGTAGCGACACGCCCTTTGCGCAGCCCGGGGGAGAGCCATGTCTTCAATAGCCTTTGGATGGATCAACGATACCGGCAATCGATTCCCCGCGCTCCAGGCGGGCGATCTTGGCCGCGATCTGCGCCACGCTTTCATCGCGCAGCGTGCGTGCTGCGGTGTGCGGCGTGACGATGATCTTCGGGTGGCGCCAGAACGGATGACCGGCCGGCAACGGCTCCTGGCGGAACACGTCGAGCGTAGCGCCGGCCAGGTGACCGGCATCCAGCAAGGGAATCAGGTCGTCCTCCACCAAGTGCGCGCCGCGCGCGACGTTGATCAGGTAGCCGCCCGGTCGCAGCTGCGCCAGCGTCTGCCGGTTCAGGATGCCTTCGGTCTCGGCGGTGAGCGGCAGCAGACAGACCAGCACCCGCGTTTCGGCCAGAAAGTCGGGCAGCTGTTCCATGCCGGCATAACAGCGCACACCGGGTACCGCCTTGGCGCTGCGGCTCCAGCCGACCAGCGGAAAATCAAAGGCCTGCACCGCACGCGCCACGCGCTGCCCGAGCACGCCCAGACCCATGATGCCCACTGGGAAATCCTGCCGCAGCCGCGGCCGGCGGAAGGACCACTTGCCTTCCGCAACATCCTGCGCGTAGGCATCGAACTCGCGGAAGTGGCGGATCAGCGCATGCACCACGTACTCGGCCATCTGCACCGACATGCCGGCGTCATCCAGCCGCACCAGCCGGGTCGCGGGCGGCACCTTCAAGGCGGTGAGCGCATCGACGCCGGCGCCGAGGTTGAACAGGGCCTTGAGCTGTGGCTGCTCGTCCAGAAAGTCCTGCGGCGGCGCCCAGACCACCGCGTAGTCACCCGGCGGCGCCCCGGGTGACCAGACCTCGACGTCAGCCTGCGGCAACGCGGCGCGCAGGGCGGCCAGCCAGGGCTCGGCCTTGAAATCGGTACAGCAGAAATAGAGCTTCATGCGCCGAGCTTAAGGGTAGCCGCTGTACGGCCACGTCACGCGGCCGACAGCTTGAGCAACTCCGCACCCTCGGCCACCTGATCGCCCGGCGCGTAGAGCAGCTCGGCCACCACGCCATCGGCCGGCGCGGCAATGGTGTGCTCCATCTTCATCGCCTCCATCACCGCCAGCACCTGGCCTTTGCTCACCGTGTCGCCGGCCTTGACGGCAAACGACACCACCTTGCCCGGCATGGGCGCGGTTAGCCGCCCACCTTCGGCCTGCGTCTCGCCGGCATGGGCCAGCGCGTCAAGCACCGTGAGCTGCGTCGCACCCTGCGGCGCGAAGACATGGGCCACCTCGCCGTTGCGCACCACCTGCACCGTCGTGCGCTGGCCGGCGTAATTCAGGTCCATGCCATGGCCGGCCGGCGCCAGCTGCAGCGCACCAGCCGTCTCGCCCACCTGCAACTGCAGGGCACCGTCATGCAGGTAGGTCAGCACGGCGGTGTGATGGCCACCCTGGAAGTCCAGATCGAAGTAACGCTGCGTCACGCCGTGCGAACGCCAGCCGTCGCGCTGCGCCCACGGGTCGGTCCAGCCCTGGCCCTGCGCGGCCGAGCGTTCCTGCAGCAGCGTGTGCGCCACCACCGCGGCCGTCGCCAACGGCAGGCCGACTTTTTCCTGCTCGAACAGCACACCTGCCTCACGCGCGATCAGCGCGGTGTCCAGATCAGCCTGGGCAAAGGAGTGGCTGGCGAGCACATGGCGCAGAAACTGAACATTGGTCTGCAGGCCGACGATACGCGTGGCCGCCAGCGCCGCGTCGAGCCGGGCCAGCGCCTGTTCGCGCGTGTCGCCATGCACGATGAGCTTGGCCACCATGGAGTCGTAGAACGGGCTGATGGTGTCGCCTTCGCGCACACCGGAATCGACCCGCACCGGGCTGACGCTGAACTCGCTGCAGTCCGGCAGAGCATAGGTCTGCAGTGTGCCGGTGGCCGGCAGGAAATGCTTGTCCGGGTTCTCGGCGCAGATGCGCGCCTCGATGGCGTGGCCCTTGATCTGCAACCGTTCCTGCTGCAGCGGCAGCGGCTCGCCCGCCGCCACGCGCAGTTGCCACTCGACCAGGTCCAGCCCGGTGATGGCCTCCGTCACCGGGTGCTCCACCTGCAGCCGGGTGTTCATCTCCATGAAGAAGAAATTCATCTTGCCGTCGCGCTGCTCGACGATGAACTCCACCGTCCCGGCGCCAACGTAGTTGACCGCGCGCGCTGCCGCCACGGCAGCCTGGCCCATCTGCTGGCGCATTTCCGGCGTCATGCCGGGTGCCGGCGCTTCTTCCAGCACCTTCTGGTGCCGACGCTGCACCGAGCAGTCGCGCTCGAACAGGTAGACGTAGTTGCCCTGGGTGTCGCCGAAAACCTGGATCTCGATGTGGCGCGGGCGCATGACGTATTTCTCGATCAGCACCGCGGCGTCGCCGAAGCTGTTGATGGCCTCGCGCTGGCACGATGCCAGGGAACTCTCGAAGTCCTCGCGCTTTTCCACCACCCGCATGCCCTTGCCGCCGCCACCGGCGCTGGCCTTGATCAAGACGGGATAGCCAATGCGGTCGGCCTCATGCTGCAGCAACTTGGTGTCCTGGTCGGCGCCATGGTAGCCCGGCACCAGCGGCACGCCCGCTTTCTCCATCAGGCGCTTGGACTCGGCCTTCAGGCCCATGGCCAGGATGGCCGACGCCGGCGGGCCGATGAAGACCAAGCCCGCTTGCGAGCAGGCCTGGGCAAAGGCCTCGTTTTCGCTCAGGAAGCCATAACCGGGGTGGATGGCTTGGGCGCCGGCGGCCTTCGCGGCCTCGATGATGCGTTCCCAGCGCAGGTAGCTCTCGGCTGGCGCACTACCGCCGATGTGCACCGCCTCGTCACACACCGCCACGTGCTTGGCGTTGGCGTCGGCATCGGAATAGACCGCCACGGTCTTGATGCCCATGCGCTTCGCGGTCGCCGCCACGCGGCAAGCAATCTCTCCACGATTTGCAATCAGAATCTTCTTGAACATCTGCTTTCCCCTTACATCCGGAACACGCCGAACTTGGTGTCCGGAATCGGCGCGTTGAGCGCTGCGGAGAGGCCCAGTGCCAGCACGCGCCGCGTGTCGGCCGGGTCAATGACGCCGTCGTCCCACAGGCGGGCGGTGGCGTAGTAGGGGTGGCCCTGGTCCTCGTACTGGCGGCGGATCGGTGCCTTGAAGGCTTCTTCCTCCTCCATGCTCCAGACGCCGCCCTTGGCTTCGATGCCGTCGCGCTTGACGGTGGCCAGCACACTGGCGGCCTGCTCGCCGCCCATCACGCTGATGCGCGCGTTGGGCCACATCCACAGAAACCTCGGATCGAAGGCGCGGCCGCACATGCCGTAGTTGCCGGCGCCGAAGGAGCCGCCGATGATGACGGTGAACTTGGGCACCTGGGCCGTGGACACCGCCGTCACCATCTTGGCGCCGTTGCGCGCAATGCCCTCGTTCTCGTACTTGCGCCCGACCATGAAACCGGTGATGTTCTGCAGGAACACCAGCGGGATCTTGCGCTGGCAGCACAGTTCGATGAAGTGCGCGCCCTTCAGGGCCGACTCACTGAACAGGATGCCGTTGTTGGCCACGATGCCCACCGGCATGCCCTCAATGCGCGCGAAGCCGCACACCAGCGTGGTGCCGTAGCGCGCCTTGAATTCGTCGAACTCGGAACCATCCACAACGCGGGCGATGATCTCGCGCACGTCGAAAGGTTTGCGGGTGTCGGTCGGGATCACGCCATATAGCTCGTCGGCGGCATAACGCGGCGGCACCGGTTCGGCCACGCTCACCGGCAGGGTCTTGCGCGCGTTGAGGTTCTTCACTGCCATACGCGCCAGCGCCAGCGCATGCAGGTCGTTCTGCGCCAGGTGGTCGGCCACGCCCGACAGGCGCGTGTGCACGTCGCCGCCACCGAGGTCTTCCGCCGTCACCACCTCGCCGGTGGCCGCCTTCACCAGCGGCGGGCCGCCGAGGAAGATGGTGCCCTGGTTCTTCACGATGATGGCCTCGTCGCTCATGGCCGGCACATAGGCGCCACCGGCGGTGCAGGAGCCCATGACGACGGCGATCTGCGCAATGCCCTGCGCGCTCATGTTGGACTGGTTGAAGAAGATGCGACCGAAGTGGTCGCGGTCCGGAAAGACCTCGTCCTGGTTCGGCAGGTTGGCTCCACCGGAGTCCACCAGGTAGATGCAGGGCAGGCGGTTGGCCTGCGCGATCTCCTGTGCCCGCAGGTGCTTCTTCACCGTCATCGGGTAATAGGTGCCGCCCTTCACGGTGGCGTCATTGCAGACGATCATGCAATCGACGCCGCTGACACGGCCGATGCCGGCGATCAGACCGGCGCAGGGCGCCTCGTCCTTGTACATGCCATAGGCCGCCAGCGGCGACAGTTCCAGGAAGGGTGTGCCAGGGTCGAGCAGGCGCTGCACACGTTCGCGCGGCAGCAACTTGCCGCGCGCGGTGTGCTTGGCACGTGCCGCTTCGCCGCCGCCTTGGGCGACCTTGTCCACCTGCGCACGCAGGTCGTCTACCACGGCACGCATGGCTGCGGCATTGGCCTGGAAGTCGGCCGAGCGGGCGTTGAGTTGGGTTTCCAGTATCGGCATGGGCGTCTTTCCCTACGCGGTTACGGCACACCCGACGGGACGGCCGTTCAATTGACGTTTACGTAAACGTCAATTGTGGCAGATTTCCACCCAGCTGCCGACGTGCCGGCCCGCCACAGCAGACGGTCACGCCAGCAACGCAGGCAGCAGGGCCATGTCGGAGAACACGGCCGCCACCCCGGCGCGGTGGAAGGGCTCGGCATCCCCGTGCGGCACATAGGCAAACACGGTGGCGCCGGCCGCCAGCCCGGCGGCGGCCCCGGTGAGCGTGTCTTCCACCACCGCGCAGCGGCGCGGCTGAGCCACCAACGCCGCCGCCGCGGCGAGGTAGACATCCGGGTGCGGCTTGGAGCGCGGCATCTCGTGGCCGCTGAAGATACGGCCGGCAAAGTAGTCGTGCAGGCCGACCTTGCGCAGTTGCAACTCCACCTTGTAGCGGTCGGCGCCCGACGCGCAGGCGATGCGGGCATCGAGCCGTTCGTGCACCGCGTGCACGGCCTCACGGGCGTTGGCCACGATGGCCAGTTCACGCTCCAGCGCCGCATTGCGCCGCGCGCGGAAGGTCGCCAGCCAGTCCTCCGTCAGCGGCTGGCCGGTTTCGCGCTCGATGCGGTCGCGCTCGTCCTTCACCATCTTGCCGACGAAAATCTTCAGGCACTCGGCTTCGCTGAGCGGCCAGCCACGCTCGGCCAGCATGTCGCGCAAGACGCGGTTGACGATGGGCTCGGAATCCACCAGCACCCCGTCGCAGTCGAACAGCACGGCCTCGAATCGCATTTGCTATGAATTCAGTAGCTGACAGCGCTTGTCGGGATTGACCCAGTGACCGATTTCATTGGTGATCCCCATCGACATAGAACCAGCGCCCGTTTTCACGCACAAAACGGCTGCGCTCATGCAGGCGCACGGCACGGCCGCCCGCCTCGCGCAGCCGGGCGACGAACTCGACCTCGGCATGGCTGTCATCGATGACCTGGTGCGTGCGTACCTCCAGCCCCAGCCACTTCACGCCGGCATCGAAGCTCACCTTCGAAGGCCGCTTGCTGGCATGCCAGGTGGCGCGCAGGTAGTCGGCCCGCTCCAGCACGAAGGCGCTGTAGCGCGAGCGCATCAGGGCCTCGGCGTCCGGCGCCGGCGTGCCCTCGAAATCATCAACGTAGCGGCCGCAACACGCTGCGTACGGCTGGGCACGGCCGCCCGCGTCGATGTGGCCACAGAGGCAGGCTTGCTGCATCAGCCGCCCTTCTTCGCCTTGCGCTCTTCCAGCGTCTCCACCGGGCCGCCGTGCTTGACCCATTCGGCAAAACCGCCCTCGATGTGCGCCACGTTGGTCATGCCCATGTCCTGCAGCGTCTTGGTGGCCAGCGCACTGCGCCAGCCAGCCCCGCAGAACAGGATGAAATGCTTGCTTTCGTCGGCCCACATGGGCTTGTGATAGGGCGACTCGGGGTCGACCCAGAACTCCAGCATGCAGCGCGGCGCATGGGTGCTGCCGGTCACCGTGCCCTCCTTCAGCTCGCGCACGTCGCGGATGTCGACGATGTGCACCTTGGGGTCGTCCAGCATGGCCAGCACCTCGGGCACGGTGTAGGTCTTGACCTGGGCCATGGCTTCGTCGACGAGGGCGCGGAATCCTTTGGTAATGGGCATGGGGGCCTCCGTGGGTTCAGGCCAGCGCGCGCTGGATCAGGATCTTCTGCACGTCGCTGGTGCCCTCGTAGATCTGGCACACGCGCACGTCGCGGTAGATGCGCTCCACCGGGAAATCGCTCACATAACCGTAGCCGCCCAGGGTCTGGATGGCGGCGCTGCAGACGGCCTCGGCCGTCTCGCTGGCAAACAGCTTGGCCATGGCGGCCTCCTTCAGGCAAGGCCGGCCGGCGTCGCGCAAGGCAGCGGCGTGCCAGGTCAGCTGGCGCGCCGCTTCCAGCCGGGTGGCGCACTCCGCCAGGCGGAAACCCACCGCCTGGTGCTCGAAGATCGGCTTGCCGAAGCTCTCGCGCTGCTTGGCATAGTCAATGGCGACTTCCAGCGCGCTGCGCGCCATGCCGATGCTTTGCGAAGCGATGCCGATGCGCCCGCCCTCCAGCGCGCCCAACGCGATCTTGTAGCCCTCGCCTTCGGCCCCGATCAGGTTCTCGGCCGGAATGCGGCAGTTGTCGAAGTTGATCTGCGCCGTGTCGCTGCTGTGCTGTCCCAGCTTGTCTTCCAGCCGTGCCACCACATAGCCGGGCGCATCGGTCGGCACCAGAAAGGCGCTCATGCCCTTCTTGCCGGCCGCCTTGTCGGTCACGGCGATCACGATGGCCACGTCACCGTTCTTGCCACTGGTGATGAACTGCTTGACGCCGTTGATGACGTACTCGTCGCCCACCTTCTCCGCCGTGGTGCGCAGCGAGGAGGCGTCGGAGCCGACGTGCGGCTCGGTCAGGCAGAACGCGCCGAGCAGCTGGCCCTGCGCCAGCGGTGTGAGCCAGCGCCGCTTCTGTTCGGCGTTGCCGTGTTTCATCAGGATGGCATTGACCGGGCAGTTGGTCACGGAAATCGCCGTGCTGGTGCCGCCGTCCCCGGCGGCGATTTCCTCCAGCACCAGCGCCAGCGTCACGTAATCCAGATTGGCGCCGCCAAATTCTTCCGGCACACAGATGCCGTACGCCCCCAACGCGGCCAGTCCCTGGTGGGCGTCTTTGGGAAAGTGATGCTCCTTGTCCCAGCGCGTGGCATTTGGCCACAGCTCCTGCTGGGCAAAGGCGCGCACGGCGTCGCGGATCATCTCCTGGTCTTGGGTCAGCAGCATGGGCTTGTCTCTCGGATGGTGTGATTGACGTTTACGTCAACGTCAATTATGCCCCTGCCTCCTGGCCAACTCGTGCGGGGGCTTTACCAGCCGTCGTAACGCCGGCCGTCGTGGTGCAGGAAGCTGCCCTGGTGTTCCGCCGTCAGGTTCGCCAGCGTGCGGCGCATCGCGCTCACGCTCTCCGCCACCGACAAGGGCGCGCCCGCACCGCCCATGTCGGTCTGCACCCAGCCCGGGCACAGGGCCACCAGAACAGCGCGCGGGTAGTCGTGCTGCGCGGCGGCGACCGCCATGTTGAGCGCGGCCTTGCTGACGCGGTAGGTCCAGCCGTGGCTGGACTCGGCGCCGCCGATCTGCCCCATGCCGCTGCTGATGAAGGCGAATTTGCCACCCCGGCGCGAAGCCTCGACCAGCGGCGCCACCTGCGGGATGGCCTGCATGGCGCCCAGCACATTGGTGTGCATGACGCGGTCGAACTCGGGCTGGGTGGGTGGCGCCTGCGCGTCGTCGCCGGACCAGACGCCGGCCACATAGAGGGCGATGTCAATCTCCTCGCCGTCGAGCTGCCAGGCCAGGCTGCTGATGCTGGCCGGGTCGGCCACATCAAGCTTGAGCGATGTGGCTCCCAGCTCACGCAGGCGCGTCAGGCCGGCGGCATCGCGCGCGGTGGCGATCACCCGATCACCCGCCTCGGCATACTGGCGCACGAACTCCAGGCCGATGCCGCGCGACGCGCCGATGACCAGGACGGTGGCCATGAAAGAGGGTCAGAGGCGGAAGGTGCCGACCAGCTGGTTCAGGTGCTGCGCCTGCTCGCGCAGGCTCATGGCTGCAGCAGTGGACTCCTCCACCAGCGCGGCGTTCTGCTGCGTGGCCTGGTCCATCTGCGTCACCGCCTCGCCCACCTGAGACACGCCGCGGCTCTGCTCGGAACTGGCCGCACTGATCTCGCCCATGATGTCAGTCACGCGGCGGATCGAGTTGACCACCTCGTCCATGGTGCCGCCCGCCTGGTCCACCAAGGTCGAACCTTGCTCGACGCGCGCGACGCTGTCAGTGATCAGTTGCTTGATCTCCTTCGCCGCCTCGGCGCTGCGCCCAGCGAGCGAACGCACCTCGCCAGCCACCACGGCAAAACCACGGCCCTGCTCACCGGCACGGGCGGCTTCCACGGCCGCATTCAAGGCCAGGATGTTGGTCTGGAAGGCGATGCCATCGATCACGCTGATGATGTCGTTGATCTTGCGGCTCGACTCGTTGATGCCCTTCATGGTGTCCACCACCTGGGCTACCACCTCGCCGCCTTGTACGGCGACCGTGCTGGCACTTTGCGCCAGCTGGTTGGCCTGGCGGGCGTTGTCGGCGTTGTGCTTCACGGTGGAGCCCAGCTCTTCCATCGAGGCTGCTGTTTCCTGCAGGGCGCTGGCCTGGCTCTCGGTACGGGCGCTCAGGTCCTGGCTGCCGGCGGCGATCTCATTGCTGGCGGTGGTGATGCTGTCGGTCGAGTGTCGCACCTCACCCACCAGACGGCGCAGGGAGTCCTGCATGCGCGCCAACCCTTGCATCAAGCTGTTTTCATAGCGTGTGGACGGCACTTCGTAGGCCAGGTTGCCTTCCGCAATCTCTTGCAAGGCTTTGCGGGCGTCACCCGGATCACCGCCAAGTTCGTTGCACACCGTGTTGCGCAGGTACCAGGTGAAGCCGGCCGACACGGCCACGGCCAGCAGCGCCAGCACCACGGCAAAGGTGATCAGTCTGGCGGTCTGGCGTTCGACATCCGCCTGCGCCTCATCCGACGCCTTGCCGGCGGCCTCGACCTGCTTGAGCAGTTCCCCCCGCAACACACGCCAGGCCGGCGTCTCGGTGCTGTTGAGGAACTGGATCGTCTCCGGCGATTGCTCCTTGGCCAGCGCCACCACCTTCTCCTGCGCCTGGGCATGGGCTGCACGCAACGCCGGCAATTTGGCCAAGGCGGCCTCGAAGGGGGTGCCCTTGGCGACCTGGGTCGCCTCGGCATAGGCCTTGTCATAGGCCGTGCGCGCGGCGTCCAGGTTCTTCGGCGCCTGCGGGTTGGCCGGGTCGAGCACGATGTTGCGCAAGGCCTGCCCCATCTGCAGGCCCTGGGCATACATCTCGGTCAGGCCAGCACTGATGCGCTGCTCGGTCTCGATGTAGCGCTTGAACTCGTTCTTGGTGTAGACCAGCCCGCCAATGCTGCCGGCCAGGCCCAGGATGAACAGCACCGCGGGCACCACGGCACATAGGAGAAGCTTGCTGCTGAATTTCATAGGGTTAACCCGGACATGTGACAAACCACATTCTCCTTCATCGGCTACTTATATTCATCCCTAAATACCGAGGGGGGCATGTGCCCCCCTCTTTTTTCAGCTTAGCAACAAATCAGAGCATTTCCAGTGCCACCGCCGTGCCCTCACCGCCGCCAATGCACAGCGTGGCCAGGCCACGCTTGAGGCCGCGGGCCTGCAGCGCGTACATCAGCGTCACCATGATGCGGGCACCGGAGGCGCCGATCGGGTGGCCCAGCGCACAGGCGCCGCCGTTGACGTTGACGATGTCGTGCGCCACCTTGAGCTCCTCCATCAGCGCCATCGGCACCACGGCAAAGGCCTCGTTGACTTCCCACAGGTCCACGTCCTTCACGCTCCAGCCGGCCTTGGCCAGCGCCTTCTGCGTGGCACCCACCGGCGCGGTGGTGAACCAGTTGGGCTCCTGCGCGTGCACGGCGTGCGCCACGATCTTCGCCATCGGCTTGACGCCCAGCTTGGCGGCCGTGGAGGCGCGCATCATCACCATGGCGGCGGCGCCGTCGTTGATGGACGAGCTGCTGGCGGCGGTGATGGTGCCGTCCTTCTTGAAGGCCGGCTTGAGGGCGGGAATCTTGTCCAGCTTGGCCTTGCCTGGGCCTTCGTCGATGGAGATCACGGTGTCACCGGCACGGCCCTTGACCGTCACCGGCGCGATCTCGGCCGCGAACGCGCCCGACTGGATGGCCGCCTGCGCACGGCGCACGCTGGTGATGGCGAAGTGGTCCTGGGCCGTGCGGCTGAACTGGTACTTGTCGGCGCATTCCTCGCCGAAGGTGCCCATGGAACGGCCGGCCTCGTAGGCGTCCTCCAGGCCGTCGAGCATCATGTGGTCGAACAGGCGGTCGTGGCCCATGCGGTAGCCGCCGCGGCCCTTGAGCATCAGGTAGGGCGCGTTGGTCATGCTCTCCATGCCGCCGGCGACGATCACGTCGGCCGAACCGGCCTGCAACATGTCGTGCGCGAACATGGCCGCGCGCATGCCGGAGCCGCACATCTTGGACAGCGTCACGGCACCGGCGCTCTTGGGCAGGCCGCCCTTGAAGCCCGCCTGGCGCGCCGGCGCCTGGCCCTGACCCGCCATCAGGCAGTTGCCGAACAGCACTTCGTTGACGGCGTCCGGGGCGATGCCGGCGCGTTCAACCGCAGCCTTGATGGCCACGCCGCCGAGGTCGTGTGCGGCCAGAGAAGAGAAGTCGCCCTGGAACGCGCCCATGGGGGTGCGGGCGGCGCCGACGATGACGATGGGATCGGACATGGTGTGCTCCTGTGTATGCAAGTAAGTGCTGCAATTTTGCCGCGAAAGCCCCCGGCGCCGACCTGCCGGCGCCGTCCGGACGACTACGTATGCGCCGTCCTACATGCCAGCCCGGTGCGGGAAGAAACGCCGGCTGCGCTCGTAGGGGAAAACGTCGTAGACATAACCCTGCCGGATGCGCGTCTGATGGCTTTGCCAGAAGGCGGCGTCGAGCAAGTCGGCATGGTGCTGCATGAAGATCTCGCGCACCACCGGGTTACCCAGCAGAAAGGGGCCGAACGTTTCAGGAAAGACGTCGTGCGGTCCGACGCTATACCAGACCTCGCCGCTCAGTTCGTCCTCCTCGCAGCGCGGGGGTGGCACACGGCGGAAGTGGCAGTCGGTCACGTACTCGATCTCGTCGTAGTCGTAGAACACCACCTTGCCGTGGCGTGTGATGCCGAAATTCTTCCACAGCATGTCGCCGGGAAAGATGTTGGCCGCCACCAGGTCCTTGATGGCGTTGCCGTAGTCGATGACGGCACGCTCCAGCTGCGCCCGCGCGCGCACGGCGTCGGCGTCGTTGCGGGCCGGATCGGCGGCGCCGGCATCGAAGGCCTCCTGCAGGTAGATGTTGAGCGGGATCATGCGCCGCTCGATGTAAAGGTGCTTGATGATGACCTCGGTGCGGCCGTCGCCGTCGCGGTCGCTGATCTCCAGCTGGCTGGGGGCGAACTTCTGGATCTCGGCAATCAGCGCGTCGTCGAAGCGCTCGCGCGGAAAGGCCACCTCGCTGTACTCCAGCGTGTCGGCCATGCGCCCCACCCGGTC
>CALRMF020000031.1:0-15893 GCA_943369035.1 Curvibacter sp. AEP1-3 | reverse complement strand
TACGGGAAGAGTGCGCGGTGAGAGACATGGACCGGCGGATTGTACGCAGCGGCGCTGCGGTTCGGGCTCAGTTGCGGCCCAAGGCCATACGGGCCAGCAGGTCGACCACGCGGGGGTCTTCGCCAATGGCTGGCTGCAGCGAGAAGGTCACGCCAGGATGCGCGCTTTTCAGTCCCGCCAGCAGTTGCGGCAGGTCCTCGCGCGCATGCTTGCCGACGCCGAGGAACAGCGGCAGGATGGTGATGCGCGATACGCCCTCTGCCACCAGCGCTGCGGCGCAGGCCGGCAGGTCGGGTGGGGTCAGCTCCAGGTAGGCGCAGCGCACCGGGGTCTGGGTGTCCAGCTCGGCGATGCGTGCAGCCACCGCCTCCATGGGCCGATGCCACAACGGGTCGCGCGAGCCGTGGGCGAACAGGATGATGCCGTCTCGGGACGTAGGCATGGTGGTTTACCTCCGCAACACCAGCCAGCCGAAGGTGGCCAGCGAGAGCAGGGTGTAGATCATGCCGGGCAAAGCCGCCGTAAGCCAAGGCACCCAGTGGCGCAGCTCGCCGATGTAGCCGAAGACGTTGTTGAGGAAGAAGAAGCTGATGCCGGCCATGACGCCGCCGAACACGTAGACCGAGATCCCCTCGTTGCGGAAGTGCAAGTAGGCAAAGGGCAGGGCCAGCACCACCATCACCAGCGCGCTCAGGGGATAGAACACCTTCTTCCAGAACTCGATCTCGTAACGTTCGGCCGACTGGTTGTTGGCGTTGAGGTGGCGGATGTAGAGGAAGAGGTCGACCGTGCTCATGCGGTCCGGCCTCAGCACGGCGGCCGACACCATTTCGGATGAGATCTGTGTTGGCCAGCGGAAGCTGGCGTTGAGCGTGCGTTCGATGCGCGCCGCCTCGGAGCCGCGGGCGGTGAATTCGATGCGTTCGGCGTTTTCCAGCTGCCAGGCTTCGTCATTCTCGAACTGGGCGGTCGGGGCGCGCGTCATGGAGACCAGAAACCCCTGGTTGTCGAACTCGAAGACCCGCACGCCGCGCATGCTGCCGTCCGAGGCGATGGCGTTGACGTTGACGGCGAACTGGCCATAGGCCTGCTTCTCGCGCAGCCAGGCGCCCGTCTGCCCGACGGTCAGATTGCCTTGGTAACGCGCCTTGAGCAGCTGGGCGGTGCGGTCGGCCCATGGCGCGAGGAAGTCTCCGGTGACAAAGGTCAGCACCACGAAGGCAGCACCGGCCACCAGCAGGGTGCGCAGCGCGCGCCACGGATCCAGCCCGCTGGTGCGCAGGATCGTGAACTCCGAACTCTGCGCCATGCGGGTCATGACGTAGATGGTGCCGATCAGCACCGTGATGGGCAGCAGCTCGTACAGGTGATTGGGTACCAGCAGCGCCACATACAGCAGGGCCTGCGGCACCTGGTAGCCGGCACCGATCCCCGGGCGGCCGATGGCCGGCAACTGGTCAACGAAGTCGAAGAAGCTGAACAGGGCCAGGAAGGCCAGCGTCACAAAGGCCACCGAGGAGAACACCTCGGCATAGATCAGGCGTCGGATGGTTCTCATGCGCGAACCTCCGGACCAACGGGGCGCCGGCGGGCCAGCAGGGTGCGCCAGCTCCAGTTGTAATGCCGCGTCGCCAGCCAAAGCAGCGCCAGGGCCAGCACGCCGCCATGCAGCAGCACCATGAAGGACAGGAAGTCGGTCTTGCTGTTGCTGATCCAGGTCTGACCAAGATTGAGCAGGTTCAGGTAGACCTGAAACAGCAGCAGAGAGAAGAACAGGTTGCCGGATCGGCCCAGCCGGGGATTCACGCGCGACGCTGCCAAGGCCATGATCATCAGATTGAATGCCGCCAGCACGAAGCCGAGGCGCCAGGAAAGCTCGCCCAGGTGATGCGGTGTCGGTTGGCGGAGCAGTACGAGGGTGGACACGGTGTTGAGCGGAATCTCGGCCTGGGCGCCGAGCTGATCCGGTGTGATGCGGATGCCGTAGCGGGCGAACTCGCTGAGCTTGAAGTCGGACTTGCCGATGCTGTTCTCCAGCCGCTGGCCGTTCTCGAGGATCAGAAAACGTTCTTCGCCGATGAGTTCCACACGGCCGCTGCGTGCGGAAGTAACGGTCTCCTTGCCCTGCTCGGTGGTGGCAATGAAGACATTGCTGGCGGAGTGCTGGCTCAGCAGGCTCTTCTCGACGAAGAAGACACGGCTGCCGCCGGCCGATTCCTGGAACTGGCCCGGTTGCACGCGCTCCAGATCGCCCCGGTTTTCGTACTGGGCGCGCATGTCTTCCACCTGCTTGTTGGACCATGGCAGCACGAACAGTGCCAGCGTCGCCACGGCCAGCAGGATGGGCCAGGCAAAGCGCAGCAGCGGCCCGAGCAGATTGCCGAGGCCGACGCCGCTGGAGAACCAGATCACCATCTCGCTGTCGCGGTACAGGCGCGACAGGGTGCCGACCGTGGCGACGAACAGGCCCAAGGTCATGATGTTGGGCAGGAAGGCCAGTACGTTGTAGCCCATCACCAGCATCACATCCGACGGGTTGAAGCTGCCACGTGAGGCGGCACCCAGGGTGCGGATCAGCGTCATCGTCATGACCACCGTCACCAGGACGATCAGCGTGGCGCCGAAACTGCGTGCCAGCTCCTTGCGGATGGAGGAATGGAATAACATTGGTCGGAAGGAAAAGCGCAATTATGAACTTCGAACTCAAGTCTCTCGACCTGGCCGGGGCCGCTGCCCAGGTCTGTGATGCCCTGGTGGTGCTGGTGCCGGCCGGTTGCAAACCCGGCAAGGATGGTTTTTCGGCCCTGCTGGGCCAGGCGCTCAAGGCGGGCGACCTGGAGACCCAGCCCGGCAAGCTGCTCACCCTGTACCGGCCGGTACAGGCCAAGTGTGTCCGCGCGGTGCTGGTGGGCGCTGGCGACGGTTCGGCCAAGCAGGTTCGGCAGGCGGTGGCGGCGGCCTTCGGCGCGCTGCGGACTGGTGCCCCGACGTTGAAGAAGCTGGTGCTGTGCTTCGCGGATCAACCGGAATCTGGTGCCGTGCGTGCCGCGGTCACGGCGCTGGCCGATGCCAGCTATGTCTACACGGCGACGAAGTCCAAGGCCGACGGCCGGTCGCTGGCCCGGATCACGCTGGGCCTGCCGCGCGCACCCCAGGTGAAGGATGAGTTTGCCCGCGCCGTGGCCGTGGTGGCCGGCATCGAGATGGCCAAGGAATGGGCCAACCGGCCGGGTAACCACGCCGCGCCCACCCTGCTGGCACAGGCGGCGCGCTCGCTGGCGCGCCTGCCCAAGATCAGCTGCCAGGTGCTGGGGCCGCGCGAAGTGGCGAAGCTGGGCATGGGGGCCTTCATGGCCGTGGCGCAAGGATCGGAGGAGCCGCTGCGCTTCATCGTGCTGCAGTACAGCGGTGCCGCCAAGGCCGAGGCGCCGACCGTGCTGGTGGGCAAGGGCATTTCCTTCGACTCCGGTGGCATCTCCATGAAGCCAGCGGCCGAGATGGATGAAATGAAGTTCGACATGTCCGGCGCAGCCAGCGTGCTGGGGGTCTTCCGCGCCCTGGGCGAGCTCAAGCCGGCCATCAACGTGGTGGGGCTGATTCCAAGCTGCGAAAACATGCCCGATGGCCGTGCCGTCAAGCCCGGCGATGTGGTTACCAGCATGAGCGGGCAGACCATCGAGATTCTGAACACCGACGCCGAAGGGCGGCTGATCCTGTGTGATGCGCTGACCTACGCCGAGCGCTTCAAGCCGCGCGCCGTCGTGGACATCGCCACGCTCACCGGCGCCTGCATGGTGGCGCTGGGTGCGGTGCGCAGCGGCCTGTTTGCGACCGACGAGGCCTTGGCCGCGCAGCTGCTGGCGGCCGGTGAGGCGGCGCAGGATCTGGCCTGGCGCCTGCCGCTGGACGACGACTACGCCGACGGCCTGAAGACCAACTTCGCCGATGTGGCCAACGTGGCGGGTCGCGCTGGTGGGGCCATCACGGCCGCCAAGTTCCTGCAGCGGTTTGTTGCCAAGTACCCCTGGGCCCATCTGGATATCGCAGGCACCGCGTGGAAGAGCGGGTCGGCCAAGGGCGCGACGGGCCGGCCGGTGGGATTGCTGCTGGAGTATCTGCTGGCGGCGGCTGCGCCGGCCGCGAGCAAGCGCGGGGCGCGCCGCGCTTCGTGACGGCGTTTGTTTCTGACCGCCGAGTGCCCTGCTGCCCATGACCGAAGTCGCCTTCCATTTCAACGCCCCCGACAAACTGGCCTATGCCTGCCGTCTGCTGCGCAAGGCGGTGGGCAGCGGCGCGCGCGTGGTGGTGACCGCGCCCGCGGAGGCGCTGACGCGCCTCAACAGCCTGCTGTGGACTTTCTCGCAGCTTGATTTCATTCCGCACGCCACGGCCAGTGATCCGGACCACGTGCGGGCGGCGTCGCCGGTGCTGTTGACGGAAGCAATCCAAGGATTGCCCCATCGGCAGGTACTGCTCAATCTGGGCGTTGAGGTGCCACCCGGTTTTGAGCAGTTCGAACGCCTGATCGAGGTGGTCGGCCTGGATGACGAGGACCGCGCACTGGCGCGCGGTCGCTGGAAGCAGTACACCGAACAGGGTTACGCCATCACCCGTCATGACCTGGCCCTGAAGGGGGGAGCCTGATGGCTACATCGCCGCGAAACCTGCCCCGCTTCCTGCCGACCCTGACGGAGGTCGTCGACCCCGCTTCCGTACCCGTCACCGCGGTTGCAGCCTCACCGGGCTTGTCGGACCACGCGTTGATCGAGCGGGTGGTGCAACGCCTGGCGCCGCTGCTGGAGCGCCAGTTGCATGAGCGGCTGAGCGCGCTGGTCGACGCACAGCTGGCCCAGATCGCGGTGCAACTGCAGCATGAACTGGAGCAGACCTTGCGCCGGTCGGTCCAGGAGGCTCTGGCCGAAGAGCGTGCGGCCGTGGCGCAACGTGCAGGCGACTAAAGACCTACAGAACGAAGGCCTGCTGCTGCCGAAAGACACTTATTGCGGTATTGTTTTGACCGGTTCCGTCTCATCGTTTTCGTTTTCAATAAATGGAGGCTTCATGCACGTCAAACAAGTTACATCGGCCCTGACCCTGGTGGCTGCCGCGGCTCTGCTCAGCGCCTGCGGACAGAAGGAGGAGGCCGCTGCGCCGGCTGCCGCGCCGGCACCGGCGGCGGAGCCGGTGGTCAAGATCGGCCACGTCGGCCCGGTCAGCGGCGCCATTGCCCATCTGGGCAAGGACAACGAGCTGGGCGCCCGCATGGCGATTGACGAGCTCAACGCCGCGGGTGTGACCATCGACGGCAAGAAGGTCAAGCTCGAGCTGATGGCAGAAGACGATGGTGCCGATCCCAAACAGGGTACGGCCGTGGCACAAAAGCTGGTGGACGCCAAGGTGGCCGGTGTGATCGGCCACCTGAACTCCGGCACCACCATCCCGGCTTCCAAGATATACAGTGACGCCGGCATTCCGCAGATTTCGCCCTCGGCAACCAATCCCAAGTACACCCGCCAGGGCTTCAAGACGACCTTCCGCGTCGTGGCCGACGACGTGCATCTCGGCAGCACCCTGGGCAAGTACGCCGTGGAAACGCTGAAAGCCAAGAACGTAGCGGTGATCGACGATCGCACGGCCTATGGCCAAGGCGTGGCGGAGGAATTCACCAAGGCAGCCGAAGCCGCTGGCGCCAAGATCGTAGCCAAGGAGTTCACGACCGACAAGGCCACCGACTTCAACGCCATTCTGACCAGCATCAAGGGCAAGAAGCCCGACGTCGTGTTCTTCGGTGGTATGGATGCCGTCGGCGGCCCCATGCTCAAGCAGATGAAGTCGCTGGGCATCAAGGCCAAGTTCATGGGCGGCGACGGTGTCTGCACGGCCGAACTGATCAAGCTGGCGGGCGATGCCATTGGCGAAGAGCAGGTGTTCTGCGCCGAAGCGGGTGGTGTGGAAGGCGAGGCCAAGGCCGCCATGGACAAGTTCCGTGCCGACTTCAAGACCAAGTTCAATGTGGACGTGCAGCTCTATGCCCCGTACGTCTACGACGCCACCAAGGTGATGGTGGCTGCCATGGTCAAGGCCAATTCCATCGACCCGGCCAAGTACCTGCCGGTGCTGGCTGCCACTGCCGACTACAAGGGTGTGACCGGCCCGATCGCCTTCGACGAAAAAGGTGACATCAAGAACGGCGCGCTGACACTCTTCACCTACAAGGGCGGCAAGCGCGAGCAGATTGCGGTGATTCGGTGATCTGAGGAATCAAGGACAGGAGGCCCGCACTCGCGGGCCTTTTC
The DNA here is from genome assembly GCA_943369035.1 of Curvibacter sp. AEP1-3. Taxonomy (GTDB): domain Bacteria; phylum Pseudomonadota; class Gammaproteobacteria; order Burkholderiales; family Burkholderiaceae_C; genus Hylemonella. Next base: position 9,597 of record CALRMF020000031.1, on the reverse strand, counting down.
TATTGGAGAGCAGCCGGCGGGATTGCTCGAAATTCGTCGTGCGCGAAGTTCTCGGGGCTGCGCCCCCGCGCTAGGCGCGTCCATGCACAGTCCCCCAGGACTGTTCATGACCGAACCCGGGGCGCGGGATCTCACCCACCCACTGGCGCCAGAAAGCAAAAGCCCCGCTGGTGCGGGGCTTTCGTTTTCTGGCGGAGAGGGCGGGATTCGAACCCGCGGTAGGTTTTACCCTACACACGCTTTCCAGGCGTGCGACTTAAACCGCTCATCCACCTCTCCGAAGCCCGCTATTCTAACCCAGATATTCGATCCTTCCGCCTGCGAGCGACAGGCGAGATTGGACGAGGTCAGGCCTTGCCCTGGCGGACCAGCGTCATGGCGGAGGCTATCAGCGCCGACACCTCGCTCATGTTGCCGGGCACGATGAGGGTGGTTGCGGCATCCGCCGCCACCTTGCCATAGGCGTCGACCGCCTTTTCCGCCACCTTGAGCTGCACCGCCTGCTCACCGCCGGGCTGGCGGATGGCGCTGGCCACGCGCTCGATGGCCTCGGCCGTGGCGTTGGCCACAGCGCGGATGGACTCCGCCTCGCCCTGTGCCTTGTTGATCACCGCCTGTTTCTCACCCTCGGAGCGGGCGATGAAGGCCTCGCGCTCGCCGGTGGCGATGTTGATCTGCTCCTGGCGGCGTCCCTCGGAGGCGGCAATCAGGGCGCGTTTTTCGCGCTCGGCCGTGATCTGGGCCTGCATGGCGTGCAGAATCTCCTTGGGCGGCGTCAGGTCCTTGATCTCGTAGCGCAGCACCTTGACGCCCCAGTTGAGCGCGGCCTCGTCGATCGCCGCCACCACCTGGGCGTTGATCATGTCACGCTCCTCGAAGGTCTTGTCCAGCTCCAGCTTGCCGATCACGCTACGCAGCGAGGTCTGGGCCAGCTGGGTGACGGCCACGATGTAGTTGGACGAGCCGTAGCTGGCGCGCATCGGGTCGGTGACCTGGAAGTAGAGGATGCCGTCCACCTGCAGCTGCGTGTTGTCGCGCGTGATGCAGACCTGGCTGGGCACGTCCAGCGGCACTTCCTTCAGGCTGTGCTTGTACGCCACCTTGTCGATGAAGGGAAAGATGAAGTTCAGGCCCGGCGTGAGTGAGCCGTGGTACTTGCCCAGGCGCTCCACCACCCAGGCGTGCTGCTGCGGCACGATCTTGACCGAGCGGCTGATGAAGATGACGGCAATGACGAACAGCAGGATGGCGATTTCCATGGCGGGCTCCGGAGGCGGATTCAAAGGTCTTGCTTGGCGATGACGAGCTGGCTGCCGCGCACCTCGACGATGCGGTGAGTGCCGCTGGTGGGCAGCGTGCCGGCAGCGTGTACGGCGGTCCATAGCGCGCCACGGTACTTCACCGTGGTGCTGCCGTCGGGCTGCCAGTGGTCGACCTGCACCGTCTCGCCGATGTCCAGGTTGACATCGCGGTTGGCACCGGCACGCTCGCGGGCCGACGCCGGCCTGAACTGGTGCCAGGCCAGTACCGCACCGCCACCGACCAACGCCGCCGTACCGATCTGCGTTGCAAGTGTGAAGCCGGCGTGGGCCGTCAGGGCGGCGGCGGCCAGACCAAGGGCCAGCATCAGCAGGTAAAAGGTGCCGGTGAGCAGCTCAGCTGCCACCACGGCGCCGGTGAGCAGCCACCAGATTGTTGAATCTGCCATGGTGTACCTATCGGGGGATGTGTTGCAATTGCCACATTTTGCGGCAAAAGGACAGGCGCGCCGGGGCCTTGCCGCAATAAGTCCGTACACTTCGCGCCTGTTTTTCATTTTTTGCGCGCCTGGCTGGAGCTTTCATGAAATTTCGCTTCCCCATCGTCATCATTGACGAAGACTTCCGCTCCGAAAACACCTCGGGCCTGGGCATCCGCGCGCTGGCGCAGGCCATCGAGGCGGAGGGCTTCGAGGTGCTGGGCGTGACCAGCTATGGTGACCTGAGCCAGTTTGCCCAGCAGCAGTCGCGCGCCAGTGCCTTCATTCTCTCGATCGACGACGAAGAGTTCACGCCCGGCCCTGATCTCGATCCGGCGGTGCTGAACCTGCGCAACTTCATCGAGGAGGTGCGGCGCAAGAACGCCGACGTGCCGATTTACATCTACGGCGAGACCAAGACCAGCCGCCACCTGCCCAACGACATCCTGCGCGAGCTGCATGGCTTCATCCACATGTTCGAGGACACGCCGGAGTTCGTGGCGCGCCACATTATCCGCGAGGCCAAAAGCTACTTGGAGGGGGTGCAGCCACCCTTCTTCAAGGCGCTGCTGGATTACGCCGAGGACGGTTCCTACTCCTGGCACTGCCCGGGCCACTCGGGTGGCGTGGCCTTCCTCAAGAGCCCGGTGGGCCAGATGTTCCACCAGTTCTTCGGTGAGAACATGCTTCGCGCCGACGTCTGCAACGCGGTGGAAGAACTGGGCCAGCTGCTGGACCACAACGGTGCCATTGGCGAGAGCGAACGCAATGCGGCGCGCATCTTCAACGCCGACCACTGCTTCTTTGTCACCAACGGCACTAGTACGTCGAACAAGATGGTCTGGCACCACACGGTGGCGCCGGGTGATGTGGTGGTGGTGGACCGCAACTGCCACAAATCCATCCTGCACGCCATCATCATGACCGGTGCGATCCCGGTCTTCCTCAAGCCCACACGCAACCACTTCGGCATCATCGGCCCGATCCCGCAGAGCGAGTTCGAGCCGGCGGCCATCCAGGCCAAGATCAAGGCCAACCCGCTGCTCAAGGGCGTGGACGCGAAAAAAGTCAAACCGCGCATCCTGACGCTGACGCAGTCCACCTACGACGGCGTGCTCTACAACACCGAGACCATCAAGGGCCAGTTGGACGGCTACGTCGACAACCTGCATTTCGACGAAGCCTGGCTGCCGCACGCCGCGTTCCACCCGTTCTATGGGCCCTACCACGCCATGGGCAAGAAGCGCGCGCGCCCGAAGGACACCGTGGTCTACGCCACCCAGTCCATCCACAAGCTGCTGGCCGGCATCAGCCAGGCCAGCCATGTGCTGGTGCAAGACTCGCAGAACACCAAGCTGGACCATCACCTCTTCAACGAGGCCTACCTGATGCACACCAGCACGTCGCCGCAGTACAGCATCATCGCCAGCTGTGACGTGGCCGCCGCCATGATGGAGCCGCCCGGCGGTACCGCCATGGTGGAGGAGAGCATCCTGGAGTGCCTGAACTTCCGCCGCGCCATGCGCAAGGTGGATGAGGACTACGGCGAAGACTGGTGGTTCAAGGTCTGGGGACCGGAGAAGCTGGTGGACGAGGGCATCGGCCGCGCGGATGATTGGATCATCCACAGCGACGGCAAGGGGCGCAAGAACGGCAGCAAGTGGCACGGCTTCGGCCAGCTGGCCGACGGCTTCAACATGCTGGACCCGATCAAGGCCACCATCGTCACCCCCGGCCTGAACCTGGACGGCAAGTTCGACAAGACCGGCATCCCGGCGTCCATCGTCACCAAGTTCCTGGCCGAGCATGGCGTGGTGGTGGAGAAGACCGGCCTGTACAGCTTCTTCATCATGTTCACCATCGGCATCACCAAGGGCCGCTGGAACACGCTGCTCACTGCCTTGCAGCAGTTCAAGGACGACTACGACAAGAACCAACCGATGTGGCGCATCATGCCGGAGTTCTGCAAGAAGCAGCCGCGCTATGAGCGCATGGGCCTGAAGGACCTCTGCCAGTACATCCACGAGATGTATGCCAAGTACGACATTGCGCGCCTGACGACCGAGATGTATCTGAGCGATCTGAAGCCGGCCATGAAGCCGAGCGACGCCTACGCCCACATTGCACAGCGCAAGACCGAGCGGGTGGAGATCGACCGCCTGGAAGGGCGCATCACGGTAGGCCTGGTCACGCCTTACCCGCCGGGCATTCCGCTGCTGATCCCGGGTGAGGTGTTCAACAAGAAGATCGTCGACTACCTCAAGTTCTCGCGCGAGTTCAACGCGCTATGCCCCGGCTTCGAAACCGACATCCACGGTCTGGTGGAGGAGGTGGGCGCCGACGGCAAGAAACACTACTACGCCGACTGCGTCAAGGACTGAGGCGCCTGACGCCTTGTTCGCAAGCAAAGCAAAACGCCCCGCAGTGCGGGGCGTTTTGCTATCCAATTCATAGCTGCCTACGCAGCCATAACGGGGTAAAAGCCGTTTTCCGGAATCAGGTTTCGACAACCGCCACCGCGTTATGGCTGAAGCCGCCGTCCACGTAGCTGATCTCGGCGGTCACGCCCGCGGCCAGGTCGCTCAGCAGGAACGCCGCGACATTGCCAACGTCTTCGATGGTGACGTTGCGGCGCAGCGGCGAGCCATTGGCCGCAATGCTGAGCAGCTTGCCGAAGTCCTTGATGCCGCTGGCAGCCAGCGTCTTGATCGGACCGGCGCTCAGGCCGTTGACGCGGATGCTGCGGCCGTCCGGCAGGTGGCCGACGGCTTCCGCCAGGTAGCGCACCGAGGCCTCCAGGCTGGCCTTGGCCAGGCCCATGGTGTTGTAGTTGGGGATGGCCCTTACGGCACCGAGGTAGCTCAGCGTCAGCAGCGCCGCCTTGTCGTTCAGGTAGGGCAGGGCGGCCTTGGCCATGGCCGGGAAGCTGTAGGCGCTGATGTCATGCGCAATGCGGTAGTTCTCGCGCGTCAGGCCGTCCAGGAAATTTCCGGTGATCGCTTCGCGGGGCGCAAACCCGATACTGTGCACGAAGCCGTCAAACTTGGGCCAGGCTGCCGAGAGGTCCTGGAACAGCTTGTCGATCTGGGCGTCGTCGCTGACGTCACAATCGAAGACCAGCTTGGAGTCGAACTCGGCGGCGAATTCGGTGATGCGGTCCTTGAAACGTTCACCCACGTAGCTGAAGGCCAGCTCGGCGCCTTCGCGGCGGCACGCCTGGGCAATGCCATAGGCAATCGAGCGGTTGCTGAGTAAGCCGGTGATCAAAAATTTCTTGCCAGTCAGGAATCCCATAATCTTCTCGGTTTGCTAAGGATGTAAAAAAATCTGTGCAGAATTGTCGCATGCGGACCAGCCGTTTTCTGTTCCTGATTTTTTCGTTGCTGTGCAGCATGCCGTCCTGGGCAGGTCACGCCTATGCGCAATTCGGCGACATCAAGTACCCGGCCGGTTTTCGGCACTTCGACTACGTCAATCCGGACGCGCCCAAGGGCGGCGAGATCCGGCTGGTGCCGCCCACGAGGCTGTCCAATTTCGACAAGTACAACCCGTTCACGCTCAAGGGCAGCGCGCCGCCCGGGCTGGGCAGTCTGGTGTTCGAGTCGTTGCTGACCGGTACGCTGGACGAGCCGACCACAGCCTATGGCCTGCTGGCGCAGGATGTCACAGTGGCGACCGATCGCCTGTCGGCCACCTTCACACTGCATCCGCAGGCGCGCTTCCACAACGGTGATCCGGTGCTGGCGGCCGATGTCAAGCACTCCTTCGACCGCCTGACATCCAAGGAGGCGGCGCCACAGTACCGCACCATCTTCGGCGACATCCTGCGGGTGACCATACTGGGTGAGCGTGTCGTGCGCTTCGACTTCCGGCGTGTCAACGCCGAACTGCCCTTGATCGCCGGCAGCCTGCCGGTGTTCAGCCGCAAGTGGGGGGAGGGCAAGCCGCTGGACCAGATCGTGACCGACCTGCCCATCGGATCCGGGCCCTACCGCATCGGCAAAGTCAACTTCGGCAAGGACATCACGTATGAGCGTGATCCAGCCTACTGGGCGCGCGACCTCGGTGTGCGCCGCGGGCTCTACAACTTTGACCGCATCACCTACAAGATCTACAAGGACAACACCGCCCAGCTGGAAGCCTTCAAGGCCGGCGAGTTCGACTACATCCAGGCCTTCATCGCCCGTGAATGGGCGCGCGCCTACACCGGAAAGCAGTTCGAACGGGGCGATCTGATCAAGCGGGAGCTCCAGCACGGAAACGCCGGCGATTTCCAAGGCTTCCTGTTCAATCTGCGGCGCGACAAGTTCAAGGATGTGCGGGTGCGACAGGCGATTGCGCTGGCGATGGATTTCGAGTGGCTGAACCGGCAGCTCTTCTACAACGCCTACACCCGCGTGCGGGGCTATTTCGTCGGCAGTGATTTCGAGGCCAAGGGCTTGCCCGGTCCGGAAGAGTTGGCGCTGCTGGAGCCGCTGCGCCGGCAGTTGCCGCCAGCCGTGTTCACCGAGGAGGTGCCTCAGCCGCCTTTCACCAGCCTCGATCCGGCCTCCGGCCACACCCTGCGCGACAACCTGCGCCGTGCCCGCGACCTGCTGGCCGAGGCCGGTTGGACCTACCGTGACGGTGCCCTGCGCAACGCCAAGGGCGAGGCCTTCACCATCGAGTTCCTCGACAACTCGGGTTCCATGGGGCGGGTGGTGACACCCTATGGCAGGAACCTGGAGAAGCTCGGCATCCAGGTCAACACCAAGGTGATCGATTTCGCGATCCTGCAAAAACGGCTGGACGTGTTCGACTTCGAGATCATCAGCAACCGCATGATCGGCAGTGAAGCGCCGGGCGTGGAGCTGCTGGAACGCTTTGGATCCAAGGCGGCGGACACCGAGGGTTCCAGCAATGTGATCGGCCTCAAGAATCCGGCCGTCGATGCCCTGCTGGAACAGGTCGTGTCGGCTCAGACCCGGCCGCAGCTGGTGGCGCGTCTACGCGCGCTGGACCGCGTGCTGCGCCACGGCCACTACACCGTGCCGCACTGGTACGGCAGCGTGCACCGCGTGGCCTGGCGGGCGGGCCGTTTTGAACAGCCGGCTGTGACACCGCGTTACTACCAGCCCGAAAGCTGGGTGACGTCGGTCTGGTGGGCAACGCCTGCCAACCGCACCGGGGAGGGGCAGTAGCATGGCAGCCTACATCCTCAAGCGCCTGCTGCTGATGATCCCCACCTTGCTGGGCATCCTGCTGCTGACCTTCGTCGTGATCCAGTTCGTGCCCGGCGGGCCGGTGGAGCAGATGGTGGCGCAGCTGCAGGGGCGCGACACGGGCGGCGAGGGCGCGGCGGCCAGTGGTGCCGGTTACCGCGGCCGCCAGGGCGTGGACGCGACACGCATCGCTGAGATCCGCGCTTTCTACGGCTTCGACAAACCGGCACACGAACGCTTCTGGCAGATGCTGGGCCGGTACGCGCGCTTCGACCTGGGCAAGAGTTTCTTCTACCCCAAGAGCGTGTGGGAGCTGGTGAAGGAAAAGCTGCCGGTGTCCATCAGCCTCGGGCTGTGGACTTTCTTCCTGAGCTACCTGATCTCGGTGCCCTTGGGTATCGCCAAGGCGGTACGCGCCGGCAGCCGCTTCGACACGCTGACCAGCCTGATCGTGCTGATTGGCTATGCCATTCCTGGCTTTGTCCTGGGGGTCGCGCTGCTGGTGATCTTCGGCGGCCAGCTGCAGTGGTTCCCGCTGCGTGGTCTTACGTCCAGCAACTGGGACACCCTGAGCTGGGGCGCCAAGGTGGTGGACTACCTGTGGCACATCACGCTGCCCATCACCGCCAGCGTGTTGGGCGCCTTTGCTGTGACCACCATGCTGACCAAGAACGCCTTCCTGGAGGAGATCCGCAAACAATACGTGCTGACCGCACGTGCCAAGGGCCTGAGCGAGCGGCGCGTGCTGTGGCGCCACGTGTTCCGCAACGCGCTGATTCCCATCGTGACCGGTTTCCCGGCCGCCTTCATCGGCGCCTTCTTCACCGGCTCGCTGCTGATCGAAACCCTGTTCTCGCTCGATGGCCTGGGGCTGCTGTCGTACGAGTCGGTGATGCGGCGCGACTACCCGGTGGTGCTGGGCACGCTGTACCTGTTCACGTTGATCGGCCTGGTGACCAAACTGATTTCCGACCTTTGCTACGTCTGGGTCGATCCGAGAGTGAAGTTCGACTGATGGCCAGCGTCTCCCTGTCTCCCTCGCAACGTGCCTGGCAACGCTTCAAGCGCAACCGGCTGGGCTACTGGAGCCTGCTGGTCTTCTGCACGCTGTTCCTTTTGAGTCTGGGCGCCGAGCTGATCTCCAACGACAAGCCGCTGGTGGCGCGGCACCATGGCCAGTGGTTCTCTCCCATCGTGAGCAATGTGCCGGAGACGGCATTTGGTGGCGACTTCCAGACCCCGACCGACTACCTCGATCCCTTCATCCAGCAGCAGTTTGACCGGCCGGGCAACTTTGTGCTCTACCCGCCCAACCCCTACCACCACAGCACCATCAACTACTTTGCCAAGGAGCCGAATCCTGCGCCGCCCTCGGCCGACAACTGGCTCGGCACCGACGACCGCGGGCGCGACGTGGCAGCGCGCCTGCTGTACGGCTTTCGCATCTCGGTGCTGTTCGCGCTGGCGCTGACGGTGATCGGCGTGCTGCTGGGCATCGCCACGGGGGCCGTGCAGGGCTTCTTTGGCGGCAAGACCGACCTTTGGTTCCAGCGCTTCATCGAGATCTGGAGTTCCATGCCCGAGCTCTACCTGCTCATCATCTTCTCGGCCATGTTCGACCCCAGCGTGGCGCTGCTGCTGATCCTGCTCAGCCTGTTCGGCTGGATGGGCCTGTCCGACTATGTGCGCGCCGAGTTCCTGCGCAACCGCCAGCTCGACTACGTCCGTGCTGCCCGTGCCATGGGGCTGTCCAACGCCCAGATTATCTGGCGCCACATCCTGCCCAACAGCCTGACGCCGGTGGTGACCTTCCTGCCGTTCCGCATGAGCGCGGCCATCCTGGCGCTGACCTCGCTAGACTTTCTGGGTCTCGGCGTTCCGCCCGGCACGCCCTCGCTGGGCGAGTTGTTGGCGCAGGGCAAGAACAACATTGATGCTTGGTGGATATCCATCTCCACCTTTGCCGTGCTGGTGATCACGCTGCTGTTGCTGACCTTCATGGGCGATGCGCTGCGCGACGCCCTCGACCCGAGGAAGGCTGAGAAATGAGCGAGACGCTGCTCGACGTTCAGGGCCTTACGGTCGCGTTTGCCGGCCGCGAGGTTGTTCACGGCTTGAATTTCCAGATTGCGCCGGGTGAGAAGGTGGCCTTGGTCGGCGAATCCGGTTCGGGCAAGAGTGTCACCGCTTTGAGCCTGCTGCGGTTGGTGCAGAACGCCGACGTGACGGGGATTGCAAGCTTTTCAGGTGCTCAGCCTTCACCGGAAAAGCGCGATCTGCTATCAATTTCGGAGCGTGAGTTGCGTGGTGTCCGGGGTCGTGATGTCGGCATGATCTTCCAGGAACCGATGACGGCGCTCAACCCCTTGTTCACGGTGGGCGACCAGATTGCCGAGGTGCTGGAACTCAAGCTGGGGCTGGCGCGAGCCGAAGCCTGGGCTCAGGCGGTGCGCCAGCTGGCCGAGACTGGCATCCCTGAACCCGAGCGGCGCGCCCGGGCCTTTCCGCATCAGTTGAGCGGTGGCCAGCGCCAGCGCGCCATGATCGCCATGGCCTTGGCTTGCCAGCCCAAGCTGTTGCTGGCCGACGAGCCGACCACGGCGCTCGATGTCACATTGCGCAGCCAGATCCTGGACCTGCTGGACGTCCTGCAGCAGA
>CALRMF020000030.1:0-16108 GCA_943369035.1 Curvibacter sp. AEP1-3 | reverse complement strand
CACCAGCATGACGTCGACCAGGGGCGTCATGTTGATCTCGTTCATCACCTCGTCGGTGTCGTCCTGGGTTCCGAAAGCCATGGTGCAGTCCCTCAGGCTTTCTTCATCGGCACGATCTTGGCGTCGCCGCTGCTGACGCGCGCGCCGGTGACGAAGTAGGCATGCAGGTCATGGGCAAAGCTGTTCAGTTTGCCCAGGATGGCCTTGTTGCCGCGTACCAGTGCGTTGTAGCCCAGCACGGCCGGAATGGCCACGGCCAGGCCCAGGGCCGTCATGATCAGCGCCTCGCCAATCGGGCCTGCCACCTTGTCGATGGTGGCCTGGCCGGCCACGCCAATGCCCAGCAGCGCGTGGTAGATGCCCCAGACGGTGCCGAACAGCCCGACGAAGGGGGCCGTGGAGCCGACCGAGGCCAGAATGGCCAGCCCGCCCTGCAGGCGTGCGGTGCTGCGGTCGATGCTGTTGCGCAGGCAACGCGTCACCCAGTCACTGATGTCCAGGCTGTCGTGCAGATGCGCCTTGGTGTTGCGGTGGTGCGCCGCGGCCTCACGGCCTTCCTCGGCCAGATCGCGGAAGGGGTTGTCCTCGGGCGAGCCGAGGGTGGCCAGGCCTTCGGCGAAGTCGGCGCTGTGCCAGAAGGTCTCGGCCTGACGAGCCAGTTTCTTGTAGCGCACGATGTCCAGCGCCTTGATCACGATGACCATCCACGACGCCAGCGACATGCCCAGCAGCAGCAGGGCCACGGCACGGGTGACCCAGTCACCCTGGGCCCAGACGTTGAAGAGACCGAATTGCGATTCCATAAACACTCCAGAGACAAAAATTATTCGAGGACGAAATTGATCGGCACGTTGAACCACATGGCCTCGGCCACGCCGCCACGCCTGCCCGGCACGTAGCGCCACTTGAGCACGGTCGCCAGCGCGGCCTGGTCCAGCCGGTCGTAGCCGCTGGACGTGCGAATCTCGGCCTGTTGCGCCGTGCCGTCGACGCCGATCAGCACCCGCACCACCACCTTGCCTTGCTCGCCCAGGCGCTTGCTCAACGCCGGGTAGGGCGGCTTGGGGTTGTTGAGGTAGGCCGCATCGCTGGACGGCAGCTCGATCCGGGGTGGTGCCGGGGGCGAGGGTGGGCCGGCGTTCGCTGGCGCGGCGGCCGGGGCAGCAGGTTGCGGCGTCGTCACACCGGCGGGCGCTACCGCGGCCGGTTCGGGCGTGGCCACGGCGATCGGCTGCGGCGCCGGGGTGGATGATTTCTGCACCGCACGGGGCTGCGGCTTGACCGCGGGTGTGGGTGGCGCGGGCTGCTCGGTGCGTGGCGCGGGCGGGCTGATGAACTCGCTCAGCACCTCGGCCGGCACAATCACTTCCACGGCGCGGCGCAGCAGGCCAGTCTGCAGGGCCCAGAGGGCAGCAAGGTGAAACAGCACAACGCTGGCAGCGATGACGATGCGGCGGTTCATGAGCGGGACGAGGACGTGTCGTTCAGACAAGGACATAGTGTGAGGCATCTGCCAAGCGGGTCCGGGCTTATTTGCGGAAGATCCAGCAGGCGGACAGCGCAACCAGGAGAAGGCTGGCAAGGACGGTCATGAACAGCATGGTGCAGATTATAAATGCGAATTATTCGTATTTATTTAAAATGACCGAATTTCGGTGATTTCTTTCACGTCGCCTTGTTGGCGCCAATGTCCAGCAAAGCCGGCGTGGCCAGATCCAGCGTGCGGCAACCGCACAGGGCCATGGCCATCTCCAACTCGTCGCGCAGCAGGCGCAGCACGTGGGCCACGCCCACGGCGCCGGCGTTGGCCAGTCCGTAGACAAAGGGACGGCCCAACAGCACGGCGCTGGCGCCCAGGGCCATGGCCTTGAGCACATCGGTGCCGCGGCGGATGCCGCCATCGACCAGCACTGGCAGGGCCTGGCCCACGGCGTCGACGATGCGCGGGAGCGCCTGCGCCGTGGCCGGCACCGTGTCCAGCGTGCGCCCGCCGTGGTTGGAAACCACGATGCCGGCCACCCCAAGGCGGGCGGCCTGGCGGGCGTCGTCCGGGTGCAGCACGCCCTTGAGCAGGACAGGCAGGCGGGTCTGCGCCTGCAGCCAGACTACGTCATCCCAGGTCGGCGCATGGCGCAGCAGGCCGTCGAACAGCCCGCTGTGGCCAGTGGACAGACTGACCGGCGGTGGTGGCGGCAGGCCATCGAGGTTGACGGCCCGCACGCCGGGAGGCAGCCGGAAGTTCGCTCGGCGCTCGCGGTCGCGTGCGCCGCTGGAAGGGGCGTCCACCGTCAGCAGCAGCGCCTCGTAGCCGGCGGCTTCGACGCGTTGCACCAGTTCACGCGTGAAACCTCGGTCGTGCTGCAGGTAGAGCTGGAACCACAGCGGGCCGCGCCCCGCGTCGTCCAGCATGGCCTGGGCCACCGCTTCCAGCGGGGTGCTGGCCTGCGTGCTCAACACCATGCCAGCGCCCATCGCGGCGGCGGCATGGGCAGCGGCGAGCTCGCCGTCCGGATGCGCCAGGCGCTGGAACGCCACCGGCGCCAGCAGGATGGGGTGGGCCAGGGCACGCCCCAGCAGCGTGACGCGGGTGTGGCCGCCGGCCAGTGGCTGCAGCACTCGGGGGAGCAGTGGCAGCTGGTCCCACGCGCTGCGGTTGGCGCGCAGCGTCAGCTCGTCGGCCGCACCGCCGCTGAAATAGGCCCAGGCGTTGTCATCCAGATGGGTGCGCGCATGCGCCTCGTGGTCGACCAGGGTGACGATGCCGTCAGGCAGTCTGGCGATGGCTGGTTTCGATGTCATGGGCGTAGCGCTCAGGTGTCGGCCCACATACGCAGGAGGTTGTGGTAGGTGCCGGTGAGTGCGGTGGTTTCGGCCGTCTCACCGTGCTGCTGCCGCAGGCGCAGCAGGTTCATGTCGAGTTCATAGAGCAGGCGGCGCTGCTCATCGCTGCGTACCATGCTTTCTACCCAGAAGAAGCTTGCCAGCCGGTGGCCGCGCGTGACGGGCAGCACCTCGTGCAGGCTGGTGCTGGGATAGAGCACCATGTCTCCGGCGGGCAGCTTGATGCGCTGCGAACCATAGGTGTCGCTGATGGTGAGTTCGCCGCCGTCGTACTCGTGCGCCTCGGCCAGGAACAGGGTGCAGCTGACGTCCGAGCGCACATAGTGGTTGCCGGCCTGCGAGCGCATGACGGCGCCGTCGATGTGCCGGCCGTAGTAGTTGCTGTCACCGCCGTAGCGGTTGAACAGCGGGTTGAAGGTCTTCTTCGGCAAGGCGGCCGAGAAGAAGATAGGGTGCCGGTTGATGGCCTGCAGCACCAGCGCCTGCAATTGGCGGGATGCCTCGCTGGCCTGCGGCAGCTGCTCGTTGTTCTTCGCTTGCACCGCCTGCTGGCCGGCCGTGCTCCGGCCGTCGATCCAGTCGGCCGTGTCGAGGAGATGGCGCGCCCGGTGCAGTTCTTCGGCGCTGAGGACGTTCTTCAAGTGAAGCAGCATGGCGGTGGCTTTGCTAGGACTTTGGAAGAGGGCAGGCTGTGCCCGCCCCTCGGTTTTTCAGGATCAGTCGAACTGAACCTTCAGCGTCAACTGCACCGACTGTGGCGCACCGGGGCCGTAGAAGCCTCGGTACAACGTATCGGCATACAGTTCGTTGGTGACATTGGTCACGTTCAGCTTGAGCGAGGTCAGGTCGTTGATGGTGTATTCAGCCATCAGGTCCAAGGTGGTGAAGGCCTTGGCCGTGACATGGCGTGCACCTTCCGGATTCTGTTTGTCCCGGTAGTTAAGACCGCCGCCAACGCGCAGCTTCGGTGTCAGCCGGTAGGTGGTCCACAAGCTGGCACTGTGCAGCGGCGTCAGGCCGGGCCGGTCGCCGGCCACCTGGGCGCCGGTGCCTGCGGCATTGGCGGCGACATTGCTGTGGATGATGCGCGCTTCTGGAATCCAGGTCCACGAGGCAAAGGCATCCCACTTGGGCGAGAGGCGGCCGGCAACGTCAACGTCCAGCCCGGCAGCGTGGCGCATACCCGAAAGCAGTTCCTGTGTGGCCGCAGTATCGGGGTCGGTGTTGCGTTCGTTGTACTTCTGGGAATAGAACAACGAGGAGGCGAGCAGCATCCGTTTCTCGAACAGGTCGAACTTGCCGCCGACTTCCAGGTTGCGGCTTTCCTCCGGAGGAGTGTTCGCGACGCGTGCGGTCGGACCTTGTACGGCGTACTGGTAGGCATCGCCGGATGTGTTGAAGGACGTGCCGTAGGAGACGTGGTACGAGGCCCAGTCACTCGGCTGATACAGCGCCCCCAGGCGTGGGCTCCACAGCGATTCGGCGCGGGCGTTGGTGGCACCGGCAGTGGTGCGATAGTTGGCGTCGAAGTTGTCATGGCGCAGGCCGCCGATCAGCTTGACGGTGGGCGTCAGCTCGATTGTGTCCTGCACGTACAGGCCAAGGGTGCGCGCATTGAAGCGGTTCATCGGCGCATCGCCGCGCGGGTCAGTCCGTGAGGCGCCGTCGTTGGGTGTGCCCACCAGCGTGTTCAGACCACTATTGCCGCCCGCATAGCTGTTGTTGCGCAACGCATCTTCGTTCGACCAGTCGATGCCGGTGATCACCTTGTGTTTCAGGCCGAACCATTCGAAAGTGTTGCTGTAGTCGCTCTGCAGAAGCGTTGTGGTGCTGTAGCCGATGCGTCCCTTCTGGGTGCGTGTCAGCACGGTGTTTCCGGTGATCGCTGCCACCGACGTCGGCGCAGGGGCTCGAAAGCCGATCACACTCGACCACAGGTCCCGTTCGTAGCGTCCGTGACGCAGCGTGGTCTTGAGTTCACCACCGTCGGCGAATCGGTGCGTATGGCTGAGTGTGCCGTAGGTGGCCTCGCCTTTGTTGTAGTCGCTCGCCAGACCGTAGTAGTTCTTGGCGTCCAGCGTGGGCTGGATCTGGCCGCTGTTCAGGATCCACGGATGGTTGTAGCTCGGCCGGTTGTTGTATTCCAGGTGATACAGGCCTACCTGGAATTCGTCCGAAGTGCCGATACCCCAGCGGTAGGTGGGCGCGATCCCCTTCTTGCTGACCTTGGCCCCCCAGTTGTCGGCCTCGTGGCTCATCACGTTCATGCGCAGCGCCGCGTCGTCGCCGGTCTTGAGGTTGAAGTCGCCCGTAACGCGCAATTCGTTGCCGGTGCCGACGGTGGTCTTGACTTCGTGCGAGTTCATCAGGAAGGGCTTCTTGTTCACCTGATTGACCACGCCGCCGGTGGAGCCGCGGCCGAACAGCATGGAGGCCGACCCCTTGAGCACTTCCACCCGGTCGTAGTTGAAGGTGTCGCGCTCGTAGATCGAGGCGTCGCGCATCCCGTCGACATAGATATCGCCAGCCTGTACCAACGAGAAGCCGCGCAGGCGGATGTCTTCCTCGCCGGTCTCGCCGGCCTGGAAGGTCACGCCGGCGGTGCTGCGCAGCACCTCCTTGAAGTCATCGAGGTTGCGGTCATCCATCAGGCGCTCAGTCACCACGGTGCTGGACTGTGGGATATCGCGCAGCTTCTGGTTGCCTTTGCCGATCGACGTTTCTGTGGCCCGCAGCGATGTTTTGGCTTCTGGCGTATCGGCCTTTTCCTTCACCTCGACGGTGGCCAGTGTCTTGCCGCTTTCCGTGGTGTTTTGCTGCGCATAGGCGCTCACCGTACCGGCGAGCAGCATGGCCCCCAAGGGCAGAAGCGGTGCATTTGCTATTGATTTGATAGCTTTTGGCGCCGACGTGATGAGGGTTCGGTTGCGTTTCTGATGTGATTTGTGGCGTTTGGACATGGTTGTAGGGTTTCCAGTGGCTGAATTTGGCTCAGTGGCTGGCTACAACCGACGCAACCTGGGCGCGGGGTGGCTTGCTACCCAGGTATTCTATCAAATAAAAATCATTCCTATTTGCATTGCGACTGCGGCGACAATCCCATGCATGGAAGTTGCTGACCTCTATCGTTATCTGAAGCCGCTGCACATCGTTCTGGTGCTGGCCAGCGGGGCACTCTTTGGGGCCCGGGGCTTTGCCGTGCTCTCAGGGCGGCGCTGGGGCATGGCGCCCCGGGTGCGGTACCTCAGCTACGGGGTGGACACGCTCTTGTTGCTGGCCGGGGTGAGCCTGTGGTGGCTGCTCGGGCTGAACCCCTTGCGGGATGCCTGGCTGGGCAGCAAGCTGGGCTTGCTGCTGCTCTACATTGTCCTGGGCTCGCTGGCGTTGAAGCGGGCACGGGGGCACACGCTACGTCGGCTCTGTTTCGTGGCTGCGTTGGCATGCTTCGGCTTCATGCTGACGGTGGCGCGGCTGCACCATCCCGGCGGCATCTTCGCCGTCCTGTGACGCGACGGCGCGGGCTCAGTAACTGAGCCGCTCCGGCCGGATTTCCTGCAGGATGGTGGTGGCAATCTCTTCGATCGACTTGGTGGTGGTCGACAGCCAGCGGATGCCTGCGCGGCGCATCATGGCCTCGGCCTCGGCCACCTCCATGCGACAGTTCTGGAGTGAGGCGTACTTGGAGTTCGGCCGTCGCTCGTTGCGGATCTCGCTCAGGCGCTCCGGGTTGATGGTCAAGCCGAAGATCTTGTGCTTGTGCGGCGCCAGGGCGGGCGGCAGATGCTGGCGCTCAAAGTCTTCCGGGATCAGCGGGTAGTTGGAAGCCTTCAGGCCGTACTGCATGGCGAGGTAGAGCGAGGTCGGTGTCTTGCCGCTGCGGCTCACGCCGACCAGGATCACGTCGGAGCTCTCCAGGTCCTTGTTGGACTGGCCGTCGTCATGCGCCAGCGAGAAATTGATGGCCTCGATGCGGTCATGGTAGGCCTGGCTCTTGCTGACGTCGCTGAAGCGGCCGATGCGGTGGTGCGATTTGATGCCCAGCTCCTCTTCCAGCGGGTTGACGAAGGTGCCGAACATGTCCAGCAGCATGCCCTTGCAGCCCTCGTTGATGACCTTGTGGACTTCCTCGTTGGCCAGGGTGGTGAAGACGATCGGCCGCTTGCCTTCGATTTCCCCGGTGTGGTTGATCTGGCGCACCGCCTGGTGCGCCTTGTCCACCGTGTCAATGAAGGGCAGGCGCACGTGGTGCAGCTGCACGTCAAACTGGGCCAGGATGGCATTGCCAAAGGTTTCGGCGGTGATGCCGGTGCCATCGGAGATGAAAAAAACGGTGCGGTTGGGCATGGATCGGGTGGGGCGGGGTGGTCTGCGCGCGCGGCGGGGGGGCGGGTTTTTACCGGACGGAGCTTACAATACCGTCAACCTCCCCGAATTCCTCCATGCACCGCAACGCCCTACGAGAACAAGAGCAAAGGCTGGCCGTCGGCATGGGCGCAGCCAGGCAGATGTCAGGCCTGGTGTTCAGCGCAGACCGTTTTTTAAACTCTGGAGCTTTCCCATGTCTGCACTTTTCAGCCCGACCGCCCTGGTCGTACCGTTTGAAAACCTGAGAATGACCGACGTCGAGGTGGTTGGCGGCAAGAACGCCAGCCTCGGCGAAATGATCTCGCAACTGCCCCAGGGCGTGCGCGTGCCCACCGGCTTTGCCACCACGGCCCATGCCTTCCGCGAGTTCCTGAAATACGACGGCCTGGCCGACCGCATCAACGCCAAGCTCGACGCGCTGGACACCGAGGACGTGCGCGCCCTGGCCGCCGTCGGGGCCGAGATCCGCGCCATGGTCGAGGCCCAGCCCTTCCCGGCCGACCTCGAAAAGGCCATCCGCGACGAGTTCGCCAAGCTGTCTGCCGGCAACGCCCAGGCCTCGTTTGCCGTGCGTTCCTCGGCTACCGCCGAAGACCTGCCCGACGCTTCCTTTGCCGGCCAGCAGGAAACCTTCCTGAACGTGGTGGGCGTCGAGGAAGTGCTGCACAAGATGAAGGAGGTGTTTGCCTCCCTCTACAACGACCGCGCCATCAGCTACCGCGTGCACAAGGGCTTCGCCCACGCCGACGTGGCCCTGTCGGCCGGCGTGCAGCGCATGGTGCGCTCCGACCTGGGCGCGGCCGGCGTGATGTTCACCATCGACACCGAGTCCGGTTTCGAGGACGTGGTCTTCATCACCTCCAGCTACGGCCTGGGTGAGACCGTGGTGCAGGGCGCCGTGAACCCGGACGAGTTCTACGTCCACAAGCCCATGCTCAAGGCAGGCAAGAAGGCCGTGGTACGCCGCAACCTGGGCTCCAAGCTGATCCAGATGGTGTTCTCCACACCGGAGGAGAAAAAGGCTGGCGGCAAGCTGGTCAAGACCGTCGACGTGCCGACCGAGCAGCGCAATCGCTACTCGCTGACCGATGCCGACGTCGAGCAACTCGCCAAGTACGCGCTGGTGATCGAGCAGCACTACGGCCGCCCGATGGACATCGAGTGGGGCAAGGACGGCGTGGACGGCCAGCTCTACATCCTGCAGGCCCGTCCCGAGACGGTGAAGAGCCAGGCTGGCGCTGCTGCCGAGATGCGCTACAAGCTCAAGGGCCAGAGTGCCGTGCTGGCCGAGGGCCGCGCCATCGGCCAGAAGATCGGTACCGGTCCGGTGCGCCTGGTGCACAACGTCAGCGAAATGGACAAGGTCCAGCCTGGCGACGTGCTGGTGACCGACATGACCGATCCGAACTGGGAGCCGGTGATGAAGCGCGCCAGTGCCATCGTTACCAACCGCGGTGGCCGGACCTGCCACGCGGCCATCATTGCGCGCGAGCTGGGCATCCCGGCCGTCGTCGGCTGCGGTGACGCCACCGAGACGCTGAAGGATGGCACGCTGGTGACCGTGAGCTGCGCCGAGGGCGACACCGGCCGCATCTACGACGGCCTGCTGGAGATGGAAGTGACGGAGGTGCAGCGCGGCGCCATGCCCGACATCCCGGTCAAGATCACCATGAACATCGGCAACCCGCAGCTGGCCTTCGACTTTGCCCAACTGCCCAACGCCGGCGTGGGCCTGGCGCGCCTGGAGTTCATCATCAACAACAACATCGGCGTGCACCCCAAGGCCATCCTGGAGTACCCGAACATCGACGCCGACCTGAAGAAGGCGGTGGAGTCCGTGGCCCGCGGCCACGCCTCGCCGCGCGCCTTCTACGTCGACAAGGTGGCTGAAGGCGTGGCCACCATCGCCGCGGCCTTCTGGCCCAAGCCGGTCATCGTGCGTCTGTCCGACTTCAAGAGCAACGAGTACCGCAAGCTGATCGGCGGCAGCCGCTACGAACCCGAGGAAGAAAACCCGATGCTGGGCTTCCGCGGTGCGGCGCGCTACATCAGCTCCGATTTCGCCGAGGCCTTTGCCATGGAGTGCGAAGCCATGAAGCGCGTGCGTGACGAGATGGGCCTGACCAACGTCGAACTCATGGTGCCCTTCGTGCGCACCCTGGGCCAGGCGAAGAAGGTGATCGACCTGCTGGCCAGCAAGGGCCTCAAGCGCGGCGAGAACGGCCTGAAGATCATCATGATGTGCGAGGTGCCGAGCAACGCCATCCTGGCAGACGAGTTCCTGGAGTACTTTGACGGCTTCTCGATCGGCTCCAACGACCTGACCCAGCTCACCCTGGGCCTGGACCGCGATTCCGGCCTGGAGCTGCTGGCGGCTGATTTCGACGAGCGCGACCCGGCCGTGCAGGCCATGGTGTCGCGCGCCATCACCGCCTGCCGCAAGCAGGGCAAGTACGTCGGCATCTGCGGCCAGGGCCCGAGCGACCATCCGGACTTCGCCAAGTGGCTGGTGGAGCAGGGCATCATGTCCCTCTCGCTGAATCCGGACACTGTGGTCGAGACCTGGCAGAAGCTCGCCAAGTAAGCCACTGCGCGTTCAGGCCGCGGGCCAGCCCTTCACGGGGCTGGCCCGTTCCGTTTTTGGGGGTGGGAAATCCCTGACAGGGTTGTACCCTAAGAAGTCCCCACATGTCAGTGTTTGTAAGAAATCGGTAAGCGCGCAATTCACAATGCGTCCAACCGTACACCAAACTTACATGCTGACCGCCGCCTCCCTCATCAAGCTGATTGCCGAAATCGCACTCATGGCCCTGCTTGGCCAGTGGGTGCTGGGGCTGCTCGCCGGGGCCAGAAAACAGCAGAACCTGTTCTACCAGATCCTTGAAATCATCGGCCGCCCCTTCGTGTCCCTGGCGCGCCTGATCACCCCCCGGCTGGTGCTAGACCGCCATGTGCCGGTGGTGGCTTTCCTGTTGCTGTTGTTCGCGTGGCTGCTGGCCACCATCTATCGCATCCAGACCTGCCTGCAGATTGGCGTGGAGTTGTGCAAATGAGCCGTAGCCTGACCTACCTGTTCCTGCGCCTGCAAGCGGTGGCCCTGCTGGTGTTCAGCCAGAAGGCGGCCGCTCTGGCGCGTTTCGACCAGATGCTGGCCCTGCGCCCTGGCGATTTCTATGCCCAGGCCAGTCGCGCCAACGTGCTCGCGCAGATGGGCAGCAAGGCAGAGGCGATTGCAGCCCTGCAGCAGCTGGTGGCCGCCCATTCCGGCAACGCTGCTGCCTGGTTCAACCTTGGCTACCTGCTGGAAGAAGACGGCCAGCACGCGCAAGCCGAAGCGGCGTTTCGCCGTGCCCTCGATATCGACTCCAAGATGGACCGCGCCTGGTATGGCCTGGCTCTGGTCCTGATCCAGGCCCGTCGCTTCGACGAAGCGGTGGCCGCCCTCAAGAAGAACACGGAACTGCAGCCCATGAGCCCGTTCGGCTGGTACCAGCTGGCGCGGGTTCATGTCGACCGGCAAGAGCCTGATGAGGCGGTGAAGATCATTCGCCATCTCAAGGGGTTCGAGCCGAAAGTGGCCGCCCAGCTGGAACGGGAGACCGGATTGCGTACGGCGCCGTCCGCCTGAGCCAGCTGAGTGGGTACTTGATGGCCGGGGTGTGAGTTCCGGCCAGATACAACAACAAGCCGCGATCCGGCTGCAGACCACGACGAGAGACACGTGGTGATCGCGAAACGCCCGCAAGGGCATCGTTCTTGGAGGTAGGTAACATGGAGTTAACCGAAAACCATCGTCAGTACTGGCGAAAGAACCTCAACATCACAGCCGTGCTGCTGGCGATCTGGTTCGTCGTCACCTTTGTCGTAGGCTATTTCGCCCGCGATCTCAGCTTCAACTTCTTCGGCTGGCCGTTCAGTTTCTGGATGGGCGCCCAGGGGTCGTTGATCGTGTATTGCCTGATCATCTGGTACTACGCCCGTTACATGAACAAACTGGACATCGAGCACGGTGTCCAGGAAACGGAGGAGTGAACCATGGCTGGAATGTTTGGATCTGACGCGGGGCCCACCAACGCCGCCGCCAACAAGGCTTTCAAGCAGAACCTGAACAAGGTTTACAAGTGGTACACCGGGGGCTTCCTGGTGTTCGTGATCGGCTTGGCCATTCTTGAACAGATGGGCCTGCCCAAGTCATGGATCGGCTTCATCTTCCTGCTGGCCACCATCGGCCTGTATGCCGGCATCGGCATCATGAGCCGTACCACCGACGCTGCCGAGTATTACGTGGCAGGCCGTCGTGTGCCCGCCATTTACAACGGCATGGCCACCGGTGCTGACTGGATGTCGGCCGCCTCGTTCATCGGCATGGCGGGTACCCTGTACCTGACCGGCTACGGCGGCCTGGCCTTCATCATGGGCTGGACCGGCGGCTACTGCCTGGTGGCGCTGTTCCTGGCACCCTACATGCGCAAGTTCGGCCAGTTCACGGTGCCGGACTTCCTGGGTGAGCGTTACGGCGGCAACCTGCCGCGTTTCCTGGGCATCCTGGCTGCCATCCTCTGCTCCTTCACCTATGTGGTGGCGCAGATCTACGGCGTGGGCCTGATCACCGCGCGTCTGACCGGCGTGGCCTTCGAGATCGGTATTTTCCTCGGCCTCGGCGGTATTCTGGTCTGCTCCTTCCTGGGCGGCATGCGTGCCGTGACCTGGACGCAGGTGGCGCAGTACATCATCCTGATCGTGGCCTACATGATCCCGGTGGTGTGGATGTCGGTGAAGCAGACCAACGTGCCGGTGCCGCAGGTCGTCTACGGCTACCAGCTGGAGAAGGTGACCGCTGCCGAGAAGAAGCTGGCTGCTGACCCGAAAGAGCTGGAAGTGCGCGAGATCTTCAAACAGCGCTCCGCCGCCCTGGCCGAGAAGCTGAAGGATCCCGCCGCCGCTCTGGCTGCCGACAAGGCTGCCGCCGAAGCGAAGGTGGCTGAGCTGAAGGGCGCCAACGCTCCGGCGGCCGACATCGCCGCTGCCGAGAAGGCGTTGGCCGCACTGCCCAAGGATGCCGAAGCGGCCAAGAAGGCCTGGACGGCCGCCAAGGCTGGTGCCGACAACAAGGCCAAGCCGCTCAACGGCATGCCGGCGCACGCCGCCCAGTTCGCGGGTAACCCAGATGGCGACGCAGCAGCCCAGAAGGCATACGACGTCTCGCGTCGCAACTTCCTGGCGCTGATCTTCTGCCTGATGGTGGGTACCGCCGCGCTGCCGCACATCCTGATGCGCTACTACACGGTGCCGAGCGTGAAGGAAGCCCGCGAGTCCGTCTCGTGGTCGCTGTTCTTCATCTTCCTGCTGTACTTCACCGCCCCGGCTCTGGCCGTGCTCGTCAAGTACGAGGTGTTCACCGTGCTGATCGGCACGCCGTTTGACCGCCTGCCGGACTGGATTGCGGCCTGGAACAAGGTGGACCCTAGCCTGCTGTCGGTGGTGGACATCAACAAGGACGGCATCCTGCAGCTCAACGAGATGAGCATCGGTGGTGACATCATCGTGCTGGCTGCGCCTGCCATTGGTGGCCTGCCGTACGTGATCTCCGGCCTGGTGGCTGCAGGTGGTCTGGCAGCGGCGCTGTCGACCGCCGACGGCCTGCTGCTGACGATTGCCAATGCGCTGTCGCACGACCTGTACTACAAGATGATCGACCCCAACGCCTCGACCGCTCGCCGCGTGACCATTTCCAAGGTCCTGCTGCTGATCGTGGCGCTGGCCGCTGCCTATGTGGCGGCGCAGAAACCGGCCGACATCCTGTTCCTGGTGTCTGCTGCGTTCTCGTTCGCCGCTGCGGCATTCTTCCCGCCGCTGGTGCTGGGCATCTTCTGGAAGCGCGCAACCGGCATCGCCGCCTCGCTGGGCATGATCGCCGGTCTGGGCACGACCTTCTACTACATGGTCATGACCCAGCCGTGGCTGCGTGGCGTGTTCGGCGTGACTTCGCCGGTGCAACTGTGGTGGGACATCCAGCCGATCTCGGCTGGCCTGTTCGGTGTGCCGGTCGGCATTGCCACCATCATCCTGGTCAGCCTGGTGACGCCTGCCCCGAGCAAGAAGATCCAGGAACTGGTCGAGTACGTTCGCTACCCGAACCTCAAGACCAGCTGATGCGATGCATCGCCTGATCCCGGTCTGACCGGGGTCAGTTGATCGGGCCCGGCCATGCAGATGGCCGGGCTTTTTAATTGGCTTAATGCGATAAGCTTGATTTAACTGATGACATCCATGGCAGGAGCCACCCCATGACGCAAGTTGCCCCCCACCCTGGCACCACGCTGCTGGCCTCCACGCCCTCCGGCAGCCTGCTGGCCAATCTGCGGCAGGAACTGGCACGCTACGCGCCGTTTTCGCAGATGGGCGTGGCCGATCTCGATTTCTTTCTCACCCATGTGCAGCAGCAGTATTTCGCGCCAGGCGAGATCCTCGTGGAGCCCGACAGCGGTGTGGTGACGCAGTTGCTCTACATCCGACAGGGGGCGGTCAGCGGCAAGCGCGGCCTGGCAGACTTGTCGGGCGGCGCCTTCCAGTACGAGACCGGTGACCTGTTTCCCATCAGTGCTGCCATGGCCGGGCGCGCCGTGACGGCGACCTACGAGGCCACCGCCGACACCTTTGTGCTGGCCTTGCCGACGCAGCACATGCAGACGCTGGCCCAGAAGAGCGTGCCGTTTGCCGACTTCCTGAACCGGCGGGTGCTGAAGTTCCTTGACCTGTCGCGCCAGGCGCTGCAAGTGGCCTATTCGTCCCAGACGCTGGCCGAGCAGTCGCTGGAGACGCCGCTGGGCGAGTTGGCGCGCCGCACGCCCGTCACCTGCCGACCCGAGACGCCCCTGCGCGAGGCGCTGACCGAGATGCACCAGCGCCGCGTCGGCTCCATGCTGATCACGGGCGAGCGGGGCGAGGCGCTGGGCATCCTGTCGCGTGACGACATCCTGGGGCGGGTGACGCTGCAGGCGGTGCCGCTGGAAACGCCCATTAGCGAGGTGATGGTGCACCCGGTGCATACTCTGACGCACGAACACACGGCAGAAGACGCTGCGCTGATGATGAGCAGGCTCACCATCCGGCATGTGCCCATCACGCGCGATGGTGTGGTGGTGGGCATCGTGTCCGAGCGCGACCTTTTTGCCATGCAGCGCCTGAGCCTCAAGCACGTGAGCAACGCCATCCGGCTGGCGCAGGACGTGGACACGCTCAAACTGGTGGCGCAGGACATCCGTCGCTTTGCGCGCAGCCTGCTCAGCCAGGGCGTGCAGGCGCGCCAGCTCACCGCGCTGATCAGCCACCTGAACGATGTGCTGACGGAGCGGCTGCTGGAAATCAAGGCTGCGCAGCATGGCGTTGACCTTGCGCCCCTGTGCTGGCTGGCGCTGGGCTCGGAAGGCCGCAGTGAGCAGACCATCGCCACCGACCAGGACAATGCGCTGATCCTGCCGGACGCCATCACGGCGGCACAGCGCCGGCAGGTGCTGGCGTTTGCCCGCGATGTCAACGAGGCGCTGGATGCCTGTGGCTACCCCTTGTGCAAGGGCGGGGTCATGGCCGGCAACCCGGCCTGTTGCCTGACGCTGGCCGAGTGGCGCGAGCGCTTTGCGCAGTGGATCGAGCAGGGTGCACCGCAGGACCTGCTCAATGCCAGCATCTATTTCGATTTCCGTGCCCTGGCAGGAGATGTCCCGCTGGCGCAGGCCTTGCGGGCGGAGGTCAATACCCGGGCCCAGCAGATGCCGCGCTTCATGAAACAGATGGCGCTCAATGCGCTCACGCGCACCCCACCGCTGAACTGGATGGGCGGCATTGCGGCCGATGACCAGGGGCAGATCGACCTCAAGCTGCAGGGGACGTCCATCTTCGTGGATGCGGCGCGCCTGTATGCACTGGCCAATGGCATTCAGGCCACCAACACGCGAGAACGGCTGATGACGGTCGGCCCCATCCTCGGGGTGACGGCCGCGGAGTACGAGGCCTGGGTGCGGGGCTTCGAGTTCCTGCAGATGCAGCGGCTGCAGATCCAGCTGCAGGGGACGGCCGATGCCGAGCAGCCCAACCACATCGAGGTGAACACGCTCAACGACATCGACCGTCGCATCCTCAAGGAAGCCTTCCGCGTGGCGCGTACGCTGCAGCAGCGCCTGCAGCTGGACTACGAGAGGTAAGCCATGGGCCTGCTCGATTGGCTGGGGCTGGGGGGGCGAGGCGGCATGGCGGTGAACGAGAACCGCTGGGTCATGCTCGACGTCGAAACCAGCGGGCTGGACCCGCACCGCGACCGTCTGCTGGCGATTGCCGCCATCGCCATGCAGATCGACTGGCAGAGGCGCCTGCTCACCATCGACCTGGGCGACAGTTTCGAGGTGGTGCTGCGCCAGCAGCAGGTGACGGCCGCCAAGGACAACATCCTGCTGCACGGCATCGGTGTGCAGCGCCAGCGCGAAGGCATCGAGCCCGAGCGTGCGCTTGAGGCCTTTGCCGGCTTCGTCTGGAACTCACCCTTGCTGGCCTTCCACGCGGCCTTTGACCAGGCCATGATCACGCGCCACACCCGCATGCATCTGGGGCGCACCTTGCCCAACCCCTGGGTCGACATCGAGCACCTGTGCGCCGTGACGCACGAGAAGGTGCGGGCCCGTTCGCTGGACGAGTGGATGGACCATTTCGGCATCGAATGCGCAGTCCGGCACCAGGCGGCGGCCGACACGTTGGCCGAATGTGAGCTGCTGCAGCGCGTCTGGCCGCGGGTGGCGGCTCAGTGCAACGGCTGGCGCGACGTCGAGCGCCTGGCGCGGCAGCAGCGTTGGATTGCCCGGGCCTGAGGGGCGGGCGATGGCCGGCCGGTGGTGGCAAGGTTCTGCCGGCT
>CALRMF020000029.1:0-16254 GCA_943369035.1 Curvibacter sp. AEP1-3 | reverse complement strand
CCAGTACCACAGGCGACCCTTGCCGAAAGGCAGCAGCAGGAGCGTGGTCTTGCCCAGGGCGCCGGCCAGGTGGGCGGTGGAGTTGCTAGTCGTCAGGACGACGTCGCAGGCGTCGATCAGGGCAGCCAGGCCGTCGATGTCGTTGAAGTTGTCCACCTCTGCGATGTTCTGCACCTCGATGCCGTGGGCGGCACGCAGGGCGTCGCGTTCGGCGCTCGTGTCGCCGTACTGCAGATTCACGAAATGCAGTCTATCGGATGCCAGGGGAGGGAGCATCTGAGCCAGGCTGATGCTCTTGTGGCTGCCGATGCCCTTGCGATTGCTGGACCACGAGACGCCGCAGACCAGCCGGTCGGGACGGGAGACCTTTTGCCGCAGGACGGCAACCCGCTGTGCGTCGGCAACCAGATAAGGATGCCGCGCGGTCTCGAAGCTGGCCTGGGATGGCCGGAACAGTGGCGGCAGAGAGCCCAGAGGCAGGTGCTCCGCGTAGTCCGGCGCCTCAGCGGCGCGGGTCAGGTCGAGAAACTCGAACTGGGGCATCGACCGCTGGTACAGAGGGATGAGCCGCTTATCCAGTGCGACGTATTTCTTTTGCGGTAGATTGGCCAGATCGGGCAGGATGCTGCTGTAGAGGATCTGGTCGCCGATGCCCTGCTCACCCCACAGCAGCAATGGCTGGGCAGCGGCTTGCCCGGTCCACCGTGGTTTGTCCGTGGCAAGTTGGGGTGTGGTCCTCGCATCCATCTGCCATCGCAGTTCGAATTCGGGCCAACCGGCTGCGTAATCGCCAAGTTTGAGGCACTGCAGGGCGCGGTTCCAGTGCGCGTCGACCATGTCAGGGCGTAGCTGTAGTGCATGATCGAATGCCGAGATGGCCAGCTCGATGCGACCGAGGTCAGCCAGAACCAGCCCCTTGTTGTTGTAGGCCTCAGCGTAGTTCGGCTGGGTCGTCGTTGCCTTGTTGAACGCGGTCAGGGCGTCCTCGTAGCGTCCCAGGCTTAGCAGGCTCTTGCCGAAGTTGAGCCAGGCTTCGGCATGATCAGGTGCCAACTGGGTCGCTTTGCGGTGGTGCGGCAGGGCTTCTTGTTCCTGCCCAGATTCTGACAGTACCTTGGCCAAGTTGAAGTGCAGGAAGTTGTTGCTCTTGTTGACGGACAGAGCCTTTCTGAACAGTTCAAGCGCTTCCGCACGTTCACCGCGCATGGCGCGGATAACACCCAGCATGTGGAGGGCATCGAACTGGCGGGGGTGTGCGTCCAGTACTTGCTGTAGTAGCAGGACTGCCTCGGGCAACTCGCCTCGTTGGAGGTGCTGGGCGGCGCGCTGGAGCAGGCCGGGTATCTGCGCAAACATGACGTGGTGGGATGGTTTTGAGGACGACCGACGCGGGGAAGGCTGGCCGGCAGCGAATTTTATCTGCCGGATTCCCGGGCGCTTCCAAATGGTTATAATTCGAGCTTCGACGGAAAACGTCGAAAAATTCCTCAGAGCTTTCGACCTTGTGCCGAATTTCTGTGGGATTCAGGATTCTGGAGGTATAGCTCAGTCGGTGAGAGCGCAGGATTCATAACCCTGAGGTCGGCGGTTCAAATCCACCTACCTCCACCAGATCAAGCCCGTAGTCTCGCGACTACGGGCTTTTTCTTTTACTGGTGCTTGAATTCCGGCTTGCGCTTGGCCACGAAGGCCTCCATGCCCTCTTTCTGGTCGGCGGTGGCAAACAGGGCGTGGAACAGGCGGCGCTCGAACATCATGCCGTCGTTCAACGTGCCCTCAAAGGCGCGGTTCACTGTTTCCTTGGCGGCCATCACGGCGATCTGTGAGTAGTCGCAGATCATCAGCGCCGCGGCCAGGGTTTCGTCCATCAGCTTGTCGAGCGCCACGACGCGGCTGACCAGACCGGCGCGCTCGGCTTCCGTGGCGTCCATCATGCGGCCCGTCAGCACCAGATCCATGGCCTTGGCCTTGCCGATGGCGCGCGGCAGGCGCTGGGTGCCGCCGGCGCCTGGGATGACGCCGAGCTTGATTTCGGGTTGGCCGAATCTGGCATTGTCGGCGGCGATGATGAAGTCGCACATCATGGCCAGCTCGCAGCCACCGCCCAGGGCGAAGCCGCTCACGGCCGCGATCACCGGCTTGCGGATGCTGCGCAACTGTTCCCAGTTGCGCGTGATGTAGTCGCCCTTGTAGACGTCGGCAAAGCTGTAGTTCGCCATGGCACCGATGTCGGCGCCGGCGGCGAAGGATTTCTCGCTGCCCGTGATGATCATGCAGCCGATGGCCGGATCGGCATCGAAGGCCTTGAGCGCCGCGCCCAGTTCGTCCATGAGCTGATCGTTCAGCGCATTGAGTTGCTTGGGACGATTGAGGGTGATGATGCCGACCTTGCCGGCTTCGGTGCGTACTTGGATCAGTTCATAAGTCATGCGAGTCTCCATTGAAATCAATTACTCCACTGCGCCGCTCACGATCCGCGGCGCAAGGAACGGTTCAACCGGGGAACGCCGTAAAAACGGCTAGGCCGGGCTACTGGCGTTGCCCCCGTGAGGGGGGTGGCGCAGCAACACGCAGTGCGCGCAGCCTGGGGGTGCTTCATGTTCACGCCTGCAGAAACATGCGATAGGCCGGGTTGTGGGTCTCCTCCACGTAGGCATAGCCCAAGGTGGCGAGGAACTTGGCGAAGGCCTTGTCGTCGGCCTTCGGCACCTGGATGCCGACCAGAATGCGGCCGTAGTCGGCGCCCTGGTTGCGGTAGTGGAACAGGCTGATGTTCCAGCTCGGGCGCATGAGGTTGAGGAACTTCATCAGCGCACCCGGACGCTCCGGGAAGATGAAGCGCAGCAGGCGTTCGTCCCGAGCCAGGGCTGAGTGACCGCCCACCATGTGGCGGATGTGTTCCTGCGCGAGGTCGTCGTGCGTGAGGTCGAGCGTGGCGAAACCGTGGCGTTTGAAGTTGGCGGCGATCTTGCCACTCTCGCCCTTGGTCGAGGTGGTCATGCCGACAAACACATGGGCTCGCTGGTCATCGCTGATGCGGTAGTTGAACTCGGTCACGTTGCGCGGCCCGCCCGGCAGGCTGCCGATGAGCTCGCAGAAGCGACGGAAGCTGCCACGCTCTTCCGGAATGGTGACGGCAAACAGCGCTTCGCGTTCCTCGCCCACCTCGGCGCGTTCGGCCACGAAGCGCAGTCGGTCGAAGTTCATGTTGGCGCCGCACAGGATGGCGGCGTAGGTCTGGCCACGGGTCTTGTGTTGCGCCACGTACTGCTTGATGGCGGCCACCGCCAGTGCGCCGGCTGGCTCCACGATGGAACGGGTGTCGACGAAGACATCCTTGATGGCGGCGCATACCGCGTCGGTGTCGACCTCGATGTAGTCATCCACCAGCTTGCGCGTCAGGCGGAAGGTTTCCTGGCCCACCAGCTTGACGGCGGTGCCGTCGGAGAACAGGCCCACGTCATCGAGTTGCACGCGCTTACCGGCCTGCACCGACTGGATCATGGCGTTGGAGTCGTTCATCTGCACGCCAATCACTTTCACCTCGGGACGCACGGCCTTGATGTAGGCGGCTACACCGCTGATGAGTCCGCCGCCGCCAATGGCCACGAACACCGCGTCCAGCGGCCCCTGATGCTGGCGCAGCATCTCCATGGCGATAGTGCCCTGGCCGGCAATCACGTCCGGGTCGTCGAAGGGGTGCACGAAGGTCAACCCCTGTTTCTTCTGCAGGGTCAGCGAATGGTTGTAGGCGTCGGAATAACTGTCGCCGAACAGCACCACCTCGCCGCCGAGCGCCTTGACGGCGTCGATCTTCAACTGCGGCGTGGTGGTGGGCATCACGATCACGGCGCGTGTACCGAGCTTGTGGGCGCCCAGTGCCACGCCTTGCGCGTGGTTGCCGGCCGAGGCGCAGATCACACCCTTCCTGAGCTGTTCTGGCGTCAGGTGCGCCATCTTGTTGTAGGCGCCACGCAGCTTGAAGCTGAACACTGGCTGCTGGTCCTCGCGTTTGAGCAGCACCTTGTTGTGCAGGCGGCGGCTCAGGGATCTGGCAGGTTCGAAGGCCGACTCGATGGCCACGTCATAGACGCGGGCGGTAAGGATTTTCTTCAGGTAGTCGGCGGGTTGCAGGGGTCTTGTTTTCATGGCTGATGGCAGTGTAGTCATAATTTGTGCCTGACCAATCCGCCATTTTGACAAGAGAACACCTATGGAATGCACAGTGAGCTGGACCGGCGCCACGGGCGCGCGCTCGGGCATGGGCTTCGTCGCCGAGACCGGCAGCGGTCACGCCGTGATGATGGACGGCGCGCCGGATGCCGCCAAGCCGGAGAACGGCGGCCAGAATCTGGCGCCACGGCCGATGGAGATGGTACTGGCCGGCACCGGCGGCTGCACGGCCTACGACGTGGTACTGATCCTCAAGCGCGGCCGGCATGACGTGCGCGGCTGCTCCGTCAAGCTGACGAGCGAGCGTGCCGAGACCGATCCCAAGGTGTTCACCAAGATCCACATGCACTTCACCGTCACCGGCAAGGGCATTCCGGCGGCGGCCGTGGAGCGTGCCATTGCCATGAGCCACGACAAATATTGTTCGGCCAGCATCATGCTGGGCAAGACAGCCGAGATCACCACCGGCTTCGACCTGGTCGAGGTCTGATCAAGAGCCAGATCGGCCGTGTGCTCCTGCCTGGCGAGCGCGAAATGCTACTGAAACGATAGCTTCGGGTCAGACGTGATGGGCCACCGTCGTCATGACCTTGGCGGCGGCTTTCATCAGGCCCTTCACCGGCGGCGGCAATTCCATGGCGCCGGCCTTCTGGGCGTCAACCGCATGACGTACCTCGTCCTCGGCCATCTGCTTGACGATGGCGCGCGAGGCTGTGTCGCCCGCCGGCAGCCGGTCCATGTGACCCATGAGGTGGGCCTCCACCTGGCGCTCGGTTTCCACCACGAAGCCCAGGCTCACCGGGTCACCCAGTCGCCCCGCCAGCAGGCCGATGCCGAAGGCCCCGGCGTACCACAGCGGATTGAGCAGCGAAGGGCGTGAGCCCAACTCATCCAACCGCTGTTTGGTCCAAGCGAGGTGGTCGGTCTCCTCGATGCAAGCACGGGTGAAATGTGCACGCAAGTCCGGGTTGCGCGTGGCAAAGGCCTGCGCGGTGTAAAGCGCCTGGGCGCAGACCTCACCCACGTGGTTGACACGCATCAGTGCTGCCGACAGGCGCTTTTCCTCGTCAGTCAGTGCACCGGCCGGCGCAGCCGGTTGGGGTGTCGGAAGGGCCGCACGAGGCGGCGCAAACAGTGTGCGCAACGCGGTGTCGGCAGTGGTCATCAGAGCGTCAATCATCGTCATTCCTTGTTCGCGGATATGGGTGCGGTCGCATTCGGCGCAGTATCGCGCAGGTGCAATTCCTCGCGAATGACTTGGCGCAAAGTCGCTTCAAGCGTGGTGCGGTTCATGGCCTCGCGCAGGGCGGCATTGATCAGCGTCTGGTAACCACGCCCGCCCGCTTGGGCCTTGAACCAGGCGATGACGTCCGGATCCAGCGTGATGTTGATTTTCTGCTTCTTCACGGGAGGGTTTTGATTGATGTATAGATAATTATGGAGATTTTTGAGCTTCCAGGTGTTCAGAGAGCCCGGGGTTGCACTTTGTTGCAGTGGTGCAACGAATCCGACTCTATAACCCGGTTTGCGGCGCTTTTTCTTTGCCAAAGGTTCCGGGCTCTGGTGCAATAGCGACAACTTCCTTAAAGAGGAGGTTGGCCCGGGGAACCGAAACTCCCTTCGGGACCCTTGTTTAACCTTTGGAGAACTTTCAATATGAAAAAGACCCTGATCGCTCTGGCCGCTATCGCCGCCACCAGCGCTTTCGCCCAGTCTTCCGTGTCCCTGTACGGCCGTCTGGACGCTGGCTACGCTGCCGGCAAGACCGAAGTCGAGACCAACGGCGTCACCGCTACCACCAAGAACGAAGGCGTGCAGTCGCACAACTCCGTGTCCAGCTACTGGGGCCTGATGGGCACCGAAGACCTGGGTGGCGGTCTGAAGGCCAACTTCAAGCTGGAGCAGGACGTGAACCCGGCGACCGGTAACCTGGGTCAGAGCGGCGCTAACGGCGGCGAAGGCGCTACCGCGCAGTTCAACCGTCGTTCTTACATCGGTCTGGCTGGCGGTTTCGGTACCCTGAACATCGGCCGTGACTACAACCCGATGTTCAACGTGATCGCCGCTTCTGACGTGTTTGGCCTGAGCCGTCTGACCACCGTCGGCCTGGCCGGCAACGTGGGCAGCACCGTGGCTCGCCAAGTGATGTACAGCACCCCGAGCTTTGGCGGCTTCTCCGCCGATGTTTCCCTGGGCAACAACGACATCTCCACCCAAACCTCCGCTCAGACCCGCAATGCTCACGTTGCTGCCAAGTACGTGAACGGTCCCCTGTACGTTGGCGTGGCCGGTGGCAACCTGGAAACCACCAACGCTGCCAACGCGACCAAGACCGAAGGTACTGCCTTCACCGCCACCTACGACTTCGGCATGGCCAAGGTCTTCGCAGGTTACGTGACCCAGAAGGTCACCACCCTCAACGTCGCCGGTGCCACTGAGCAAAGCGAAACCAACCTGGGCGTGAACGTTCCCTTCGGCAAGTTTGCATTCCAGGCTGCCTGGGGCCGCAACACCAAGAAGAGCGACGTCGCTGGTAGCGTTGAAGACCGTTCGGGTACCGACTGGGCCCTCGGCGCGACCTACAGCCTGAGCAAGCGTACCTATGGCTACGTGAAGACCGGTGTGGTCAACAAGCTGGAAGGCAACCTGACCGCCAATACTGTGAACACCAAGTACACCGAAACCAACGTCGGTATCGTTCACACCTTCTAATTCTTCCGCTGGCTTCGCCAGCTGTTGAATCAGATTCAAAACCCCGCTGGGTTAAATCCCAGCGGGGTTTTTTATTAAAGTTCCCTGAAGAAGCTCGTGGGGTACATGATCAGCCGTTGTAGAGTTGAACGGGGAAATTTTTAGAAGGTCGTGTGCTTCGGCCGTATCAAGGCACGCGAGCGTCAGGTATAGCGCTTGTTGCGCAAATTGTTCTTCATTTCCTTGAGCATCGGTTGCAAGCGTCCGCCACCGATGCGTAGCGCCACGCAGGTGGCCAGGATGTCCACGATCATCAGGTGGAGCAGGCGCGAAACCATGGGGCTGTAGCGGTCGTAGCCCTCGGGGTGGTCGGCGGCGAGGAATATGTGGCCGGCCATGGCCAAGGGTGAACCGCTGGTGGTGATGACGATGGTGGTGGCGCCGTTCTTGCGCGCGATGTCGCAGGCATCCATCAGGTCGCGCGTGCGGCCGGAATTGGAGATGACCACCAGGCAGTCGCCCGGCCCCATCAGTGATGCGCTCATGACCTGCATGTGACCATCGCTGTAGGCCACGGTGTTGACGCCGAGGCGGAAGAACTTGTGCTGGGCATCCAAGGCTACGATGCCGGAATTGCCAGCGCCAATGAATTCGATGCGCTTGCCCGTCTTGTAGGTGGCCGCAAGGGCCGCAGCGGCCTTGTCGATGGCGCCGGTGGAGGCGTCGTTGCGGTACTTGAGGAAGGCCGCCACGGTGTTGTCGATCACCTTCACCACCACGTCACTGGTCTTGTCGTCAACGTCCACGCTGCGGTGGATGAAGGGTACCCCCTCACTGACGGTGCCAGCCAGTTTGAGCTTGAAGTCCGACAGGCCGTCATAACCCATGCTGCGGCAGAAGCGCACCACGGTCGGCTTGCTGACATGGGCGCGCTCTGCCAACTCACTGACGGGCAACTGGGCAAAAGCACGAGGGTCGGTCAGCACGAGCTTGCCGACGCGTTGCTCGGCTGGCGCCAGGGAGGGCAGTGAGGCCCGGATACGATCCAGCATGCAAACTCCTGTGCGCCTGTGGGAGGCGCTGTTTCAAGATTACGGCATCAAAACGCGTGATCGTAATTTTATTTCACTCATAATCCTAGGCCATGAATCAGCTCGACGCGCTCAAGCAGTACACCACCGTGGTGGCTGACACTGGTGACTTCAAGCAGATCGCGGCGTTCAAGCCGCAGGACGCAACGACGAATCCCTCCCTCATCCTCAAGGCGGTGCAGAAAAGCGAGTACCAGCCCCTGCTCAAGGACACGGTGACGCAGTTCCGCCATCGTGCGCTCGATGAGCTCATGGACCGCCTGTTGGTGCGTTTTGGCGCAGAAATCCTTGCCATCGTTCCGGGGCGGGTTTCGACGGAGGTGGACGCGCGGTTGAGCTTTGATACCCAGGCCACCGTGGCACGCGCGGAGCGTGTCATTGAGCTCTATCAGGCGCTGGGCATCCCGGTCGAGCGCGTGTTGATCAAGATTGCTGCCACCTGGGAGGGCATACAGGCCGCGGCCCAGTTGGAGCGCCGCGGCATCCGTACCAACCTGACCTTGCTGTTCTCGTTCTGCCAAGCGGTAGCCTGTGGCCAGGCCCGGGTGCAACTGATTTCACCATTTGTCGGGCGTATCTATGACTGGTACAAAAAGGCCGCCGGCGTCGCTTGGGATGAGGAAGCCAACACAGGGGCCGAGGATCCTGGCGTGAAATCGGTGCGGGCGATCTACAACCACTACAAGCATTTCGGTATCACCACGGAGATCATGGGTGCGAGCTTTCGCAATACAGGCCAGGTCACGGCGCTGGCGGGTTGCGACCTGCTGACCATTGCCCCGGAACTGCTGGCTCAGCTGGCCAGCAACGAGGCACCGTTGGTGCGCGCGCTGGATGCACAGGGCGCCAAGGCCATGGATTTGCCGCCGATCAACTATGACGAGGCCAGTTTTCGGTACGCGCTGAATGAGGATGCAATGGCAACTGAAAAATTGGCCGAGGGCATCCGCGCTTTTGCGGTGGATATCTTCAAGCTCGAACAACTGATTCAGGCCGCCTGAGATGAGCCGATTGCGTTGTGACCATACTCTTGCATGGGGTAACCTGCGAGCCTTGTTCGACGATCAAGGGCGCGACTTTGATTTGCGCCAGGCGTTCGCTACCGATCCCCAGCGCTTCGAACGCTTCAGCCAGCAGGCGCCTTTCGTCTTTGCTGATCTTTCGAAGAATCTGCTGAATGCTCAGGCCATGGCTCAGTTGATCGAGCTGGCGCGCCAGTGCGGCGTGGAGGAGCATCGCGAGGCCATGTGGCGCGGTGAAATGATCAATCGAACTGAGCAACGCAGGGTGATGCATTTTCTCTTGCGGCATCCTTCCCTGAGAGACGAAGAAGATGCGTCGGATGCTATAAAAAGTGTAGTCAAGGAGTTGAAGCAGGTACACGCCTCGCTCAACGTCATGTTGACCTATGCCGACATGGTGCGGCATGACGAGCGCATCACCGACATCGTCAATATCGGCATTGGTGGCTCGGACCTGGGGCCGCAGATGGCCGTGTTGGCGCTGGACGAGTTCGTCACGCGTCGCAAGCGCTTCCATTTCGTGTCCAGTGTGGACGGCCACGAGCTGAGTGAGGTGTTGCGAGAGGTGCAACCGGAAAGCACGCTGTTCCTGATCTCATCCAAGTCCTTCACCACGCTGGAGACCATGACCAATGCGCGCTCGGCCAAAGCCTGGTTCGAGGCCAAGGGTGGGCATGACGTCGCGCGTCATTTCTGCGCTTTGACCAGCAACGTCGAGGCGGCACGTGCCTTCGGTATCGGTACCACCTTCGATTTTTGGGACTGGGTGGGCGGGCGTTATTCCATGTGGTCGGCCATCGGCCTGCCGATCGCAATTGCCATTGGGGCGCAACGCTTCCGTGAAATGCTGGCGGGCGCGCACGCGATGGATGAACATTTCCGTACCGCGCCGCTGGAGAGCAACCTGCCAGTCAAGCTGGCCTTGTTGGACGTCTGGTACCGCAATTTCCACGGCTTCGGTAGCCGAAGCGTGGCGCCCTACCATAGCGGCCTGCGCCGCATGCAGGCCTACCTGCAGCAGCTGGAGATGGAGAGCAACGGCAAGCGGGTGGATGAGCAGGGGCAGGCCCTGCCCTATGCCACATCGCCGGTGATCTGGGGTGAGCCGGCCGCCAACGGGCAGCATGCCTATTTCCAGATGCTGCACCAGGGCAGTGATGTCATACCCGTGGAGTTCATCGCGGTCAGAAAGGTGGCGCACGGCCTGCCGGAGCACCACCACAAGCTGCTCGCCAATGCTCTGGCACAGGCGCGCGCGCTTATGCTGGGGCAGGAAGACGTGGGTGGGCATCGGCATCTGCCGGGCAACCGGCCGAGCACTTTTCTGCTGCTCGACGAGCTGACCCCGGCCAGCCTCGGTGCCATCATTGCCCTGCAGGAACACCGGGTCTTCGTGACAGGTTCGCTCTGGGGCATCAACAGCTTTGACCAGTGGGGTGTGGAACTGGGCAAGGTGCTTGCCAAAGACATCGAGCCTCGGCTCGCGAACGGCGATACGGCGGGGCTAGATGCATCCACGGCTGGTTTGCTGCATCGTCTGCGCAACGTGAACCCCTGATTGTCCCCGCGCCGCCGCGGGAAATTCTGGAGGCCCACCCGCTGCGGCGCTGGCATGCGTCAGCATGCTTGGGTTTGCTCAACAACCCGAGACAAGGAGACGCTCATGATCAAACGCCGTGATTTGTTCGTTGGTGGCGGCGCGGCTGCTGCCGCCTACCTGGCCGGTTCCTTCATGCCCCTGGTTGCACAGAATGCCCCCAGTTTCGGCGCGCCCAGCGTGGTGCAGGTCGGCTACCGCAAGCAGAAGGTCGGCGACATGGAAATCATCGCGCTGAACGACGGTGTGGTGCGCCGCCCGCTGGCGGCCGAATTTGTCCGCAATGCGCCTATGGCCGAGGTTCAGGAACTGTTGCGCTCACAGAACTTGCCGACCGAGTACGTCGACGTTCCCTACACCGCCTTCATGATCGTGGCCGGCAACCGTCGCGTGCTGATCGACACGGGCTTTGCCGACAACGGCCCGCCGACCACCGGGCGTCTGGTTGCCAACCTCAATGCGGCCGGCTTCAAGGTGGAGGACATCGACACCGTTGTCATCAGCCATCATCATGGCGACCACATCAACGGGCTGCGTACCAAGGGGGGGCAGCTGGTTTTCCCGAGGGCCAAGATCATGGTGCCCAGTGTCGAACATGCCTACTGGATGGATGATGCCAAGATGGAGGCGGCGTCAGCTGCAGCCAAGGGGTCCTTCCAGACCGTGCGCCGCGTGTTTGGCGGTCTCGGCACGGACCAGCTGGTCCAGTTCCAAGCGGGGCAGGAGTTGCTGCCGGGTGTGACAACAACGGCGGCTTATGGGCACACCCCCGGAATGGTCACGGTGACGGCCCAGAGCCAAGGACAGAAGTTCATGTACCTCGCTGACCTGACCAACGTGCCACAGTTGTTTGCACGCAATCCGGACTGGGCCGTGGTGTTTGACATGAACGCCGAGGAGGCGCGCCAGACCCGACGCAAGGTGTTCGAGATGGTCGTGAACGAGAAAGTCATGGCCGGCGGTTTCCACTTCCCCTTCCCGGCCTTCGGCCGCATCGAGAAGCTGGGCAACGGCTACGACTTCAAGCCGGTCGCATGAGCACGGTTATCTAAAGAAAAACCCCGCAGTGTTGTCACTGCGGGGTTTTTTATGTCGAGAGCAGTCACGCTATTCGACGCAGCATGAGGCTTCAAACCTAGGCGCAAGGGCGTAGACAGTACCTTTGGGTACGGCAAGCCCTTGCAACGATGGCAAGGAGCCTCAGGCAAGGAGCACTTACATGCCCATGCCGCCCATGCCGCCCATGCCGCCCATGTCGGGCATGCCGCCAGCGGCCGGCGCCTCGTCCTTCGGCGCCTCGGCCACCATGCACTCGGTGGTCAGCATCAGCGACGCCACGGAAGCAGCGTTCTGCAGGGCGGTGCGGGTCACCTTGGTCGGGTCCAGAATGCCCATCTCGATCATGTCGCCATAGGTGTCATTGGCGGCGTTGAAGCCAAAGTTGCCCTTACCGGCCAACACGGCGTTCACCACCACGCTCGGCTCGCCGCCGGCGTTGAACACGATCTCGCGCAGGGGCGCTTCGATGGCCTTGAGCACGAGCTTGATGCCGGCGTCCTGGTCATGGTTGTCACCCTTGATCTCGCCAGCCGCCTGACGGGCGCGCAGCAGGGCCACGCCACCGCCAGCCACAATGCCTTCTTCCACAGCGGCGCGGGTGGCGTGCAGGGCGTCTTCCACGCGGGCCTTCTTCTCCTTCATTTCGACTTCGGTGGCAGCGCCCACCTTGATCACGGCCACGCCGCCGGCCAGCTTGGCCACGCGCTCTTGCAGCTTTTCGCGGTCATAGTCGCTGGTGGCTTCCTCGATCTGCACACGGATCTGCTTGACGCGGGCTTCGATGTCAGCGGCAGCGCCGTTACCGTCGATGATGATGGTGTTTTCCTTGCCCACTTCGATGCGCTTGGCCTGGCCCAGGTCGGCCAGGGTCACCTTCTCGAGCGACAGGCCCACTTCTTCGGCAATCACCTTGCCACCGGTCAGGATGGCGATGTCTTCCAGCATGGCCTTGCGACGGTCGCCGAAGCCCGGGGCCTTGACAGCCACGACCTTCAGGATGCCGCGGATGGTGTTGACCACCAGGGTCGCCAGGGCTTCGCCTTCGACGTCCTCAGCCACGATCAGCAACGGACGGCCGGCCTTGGCCACGGCTTCCAGCGTGGGCAGCAGGTCACGGATGTTGGACACCTTTTTGTCGTACAGCAGCACGAAGGGGTTGTCCAGCAGGGCAGCCTGCTTCTCGGGGTTGTTGATGAAGTAGGGCGACAGGTAACCACGGTCGAACTGCATACCTTCGACGACGTCGAGTTCGTTCTGCAGCGACTTGCCGTCTTCCACGGTGATCACGCCTTCCTTGCCGACCTTGTCCATGGCATTGGCGATGATCTCGCCGATGCTGGTGTCGCTGTTGGCGGAGATGGAGCCGACCTGGGCGATTTCCTTGGAGGTGGTGGTGGGCTTGGAGGCCTTCTTCAGCTGCTCGATCAGGGCGGCGACGGCCTTGTCGATGCCGCGCTTCAGGTCCATCGGGTTCATGCCGGCGGCCACGTACTTCATGCCTTCGCGCACGATGGCCTGGGCCAGCACGGTGGCGGTGGTGGTGCCGTCACCGGCGTTGTCGGAGGTCTTGGAAGCGACTTCCTTGACCATCTGCGCGCCCATGTTCTGCAGCTTGTCCTTGAGCTCGATTTCCTTGGCCACGGACACACCGTCCTTGGTCACGGTGGGGGCGCCGAAGGAGCGCTCGAGCACCACGTTGCGGCCTTTCGGGCCCAGGGTCACTTTGACGGCGTTGGCCAGGATGTTCACACCCTCGACCATGCGGGCGCGGGCTTCGCCGCCGAAAATCACGTCTTTAGCTGCCATTTGTCTTACTCCAGATTCAAATTCAAACGATTAAGTCGGATGGGCAAATCGCGTGGCGATTTACTTCTCCACCACGGCGAACAGGTCTTCTTCTTTCATGACCAGCAGTTCATCGCCGTTGACCTTGACGGTCTGGCCGCTGTACTTGCCAAACAGGACGCGGTCGCCAACCTTCACGTTCATGGCCACAAGCTCGCCCTTGTCGTTCTTCTTGCCGGGACCGACGGCCAGCACCTCACCTTGGTCGGGCTTCTCGGCGGCGCTGTCGGGGATGACGATGCCGGAGGCGGTTTTGGTTTCGTTTTCCACGCGCTTGACAATCACGCGGTCGGCCAGAGGACGCAGTTTCATCAGGAATCTCCTTGAGTTTGAAACAATGGGTTGAAAACCTGAGCATCAAAGCAAAGTTTGCGCTCATTAACTTTTCTTGGACTGGCGGTGTTAGCACTCAAATCCAGCGAGTGCTAATCATAAGGCTTTTTTGTCGGCTTTCAAGATGGTGCAAGTTACACTCGCGCGGGTCGGGTGTGATCTGTCCCGGCACCGTCTCCCTCCTTTCAATCATTCCGTGCCTGACGCTGTGCTGCCCATCCCGACCCGCGCCCTAGGCATCCGCCTGATGGGCGTCGTCGGCATCTGCGTGGCTCTTTTGGTACTGGATGTCTGGCAACGCCCATCCTTGCCAGGCGAGGCGCGCGGCAGTTGGCCGCAGCCGGGCCGCCTGACGGGCGAGCCCCTGCAATGGCTCGCAGGCGGTCATATTCCCATGCCGCCAGCCACACCGGCCGCACACGCCAGCGCCTTGCTGCCCATGCCGGCGCAGCATCCGGACGCAATGCTGGCATTCTGGTTCGCCGGCAGCCGCGAGAGCGGTCCGGACGTACAGATTGCCGCGGCAGCTTTCAGCCGTGCCGGTCAGCAGTGGAGTGCCGCGCGCTTCGTGGTCAATCGCCAGGCGGTCGGTGACCGGCTGGGCTTTGGCGTGCGCCGCTTGGGCAATCCTGTGGCCTGGCGCGATGCAACCGGGCGCATCCATCTCTTCGTGGTGGCCACCGGCCTGGGCGGTTGGGCGGCCGGGCGCATCCTGCAGCTGCGGCAGACCGATGTCGGATCGACGTTCGACTCGCTGGCGTTCGAGCCGGTGCGTGTGCTGCCGCTGTCCTGGTTGTGGAACACCAGCCATCTGGTGCGCGCCATGCCCTTGCCGTTGGCCGACGGTGGCATGGTGTTACCGGCCTATTTCGAGCTGGGCACCAAATACCCGGTGGCACTGCGTTTCGATGCTGACGGCGAATTCCTGGGCCTGGTACGCATGTCGCAGCGCGGCTACCTGCTGCAGCCGACCTTGTTGATGCGTACGGATAGCGAATGGCTGGCGCTGATGCGCGACAACAGCCCGCAACGGACGCTGCGTGCGGCCCAGACGTCGGATGGCGGCACGCATTGGCGGGATCTGCCCGACCTGGCTTTGCCCAACCCTGATGCGTCGATCGCCGGCTTGTCATTGCAGCCGGGGCTGATGTTCCTCGCGCACAACCCGCGCCCGGACACGCGCGCCGTGCTTGACCTCAGCGTTTCGCGTGATGGACTGCAGTGGCAGCGGTTGCTGACATTGGCACAGGGCGACGGACCCGCTGAGTACTCCTATCCGGCCATGGCCTGGGCTGACGACAGCCTGTGGATCAGCTACACCGACCAGCGACAGCGCATCGCCTGGCAGCGGCTGGCGCTGCGCCGACACGATTGAGAAAGCCATGGACTGGTCCGAGCTCATTTCCGCTGTGATGTCCGCACAGACACCGGCCCTGCCTGTGCCGGGGCTGGAACGCTCCTATTTGGCGTTGGGTTGGGCCTTGGTGTTGGCCAGCGCGATGATGTGGGTGCTTGCACTGCTGCGTTTCAGTGTTCCTTCGCAACGGCTCATCGCCGGATTGGTGCTGCTCTGGTGCCTGTGGCCCGGGGCGTGGTCGCCAGCCTACTGGCTGGGGCTGGCGTTTCGTGCGCCCAGTCTCGCCAGTGTCTTGCTGGCGGGCTGGCTGCTGTGGCAGCAGGTGCGAGGCCGTGGGTTACCTGTGCCGGACACCGTGTGGGGCGCCTGGGCGGTTGGCGGTGTGCTGCTGGGCTGGCTGTTGCTGCTCGACACCTTTGCTGTCTGGCCGCTATCGCTCTACGCTCTGGGTTTCAGCCCGCTGGCGCTGGGCGGCGTGGCGCTGCTGTTGTGCGGTCCTTGGCTGTTGCGCGGCTCGCCCGTCAGTGGACGGACGTTTCTGCTGCCTCTCGGCGGATTGCTGGTCTATGCGTTGCTGCGCCTGCCGACAGGCAACCTCTGGGATGCCCTGCTGGACCCCTGGTTGTGGGGCGGCTTGCACCTGGTCGGCGTGCGCCTGCTGTGGTGCCGCTGGCGCAGGGGTGTCGCCTAGCGCTGCGCCGGGCGGGCCAGCAGCCACTCCCGCTTGAAGAGCCATTGCTGCGGGTACCAGAGGTTGCCGGTCGTGATCTCGCCCGGCAGATGTCGGCTCTTGAGCAGCCAGCGTTCACCCAGCACGGTACAGTGGGGCAGGCACAGGGGCGCGTTCTCTGCCGTGCTGGACTGAATCCAGATGACGCCGTCGTGCGTGGCCAGCAATTGTTCCAGCACCTGTGCCGGGGTTGGCTGCGAGGCACCTGGGGCCAGCCGGCCGATGGCGCGCCCTTCAGTCTCATACGGCACGAAGGTGTGCCGGCCCGGCAGCAAAAACTGGAAGCGTTCGAACTGGCTGTTGAAGCCATTTGGCACGGCGATGCGCCCGCCGGGCAAGGCAGCTGCAGTCTGTGA
>CALRMF020000028.1:0-16315 GCA_943369035.1 Curvibacter sp. AEP1-3 | reverse complement strand
GTGATGACGGCCGAGTGGGGCCCGGCGGTGTCGAAGAACCCGTTCCTGCAGTTCGTGGTCAAGGGCGCCAAGGCCGGCGACAAGATCAGCGTGAGCTGGAAGGACAACAAGGGCGACAGCCGCACCGACGAAGCGACGGTGTCCTGATTTCACAACCACGAGAGGTGAGCATGAAAACCATCACGACCTGGACGGCCCTGACGTTGACCGCGCTCGCTGCCGGCAGCGCATTGGCGCAGAAGAGTGCCGCCGACGGCATTGCCGAGTACCGTGCCATGCTGGCCGACGGTAACCCGGCCGAGCTGTATGAAGCCAAGGGCGAAGATCTTTGGAAGCAGAAACGCGGCCCGAAGAATGTCTCGCTGGAACAGTGCGACCTCGGCAAGGGCCCGGGGGTGGTCAAAGGTGCCTTCGTCGAGCTGCCGCGCTACTTCGCCGACACCAAGAAAGTGCAGGATCTGGAGTCCCGTCTGGTGACCTGCATGGAAACCCTGCAGGGCTTCAACGGCGCCGAGATTGCCAAGACGGCCTACGGCCGCGGCGAGCAGGCCAACGTGACCGCCCTGGCGACCTGGATTGCCGCCGAGTCGCGCGGCATGAAGTTCAACCTGCCCAATAGCCACGTGGCCGAGAAGACTATGTACGAGGTGGGCAAGCGCCTGTTCTTCATGCGCAGCGGCCCGCACGATTTCTCCTGTGCCAGCTGCCACGGCGAAGACGGCAAGCGCATCCGCCTGCAGGACCTGCCGAACCTGACCAAGAACCCGGGCGACGGCGTCGGCTTTGCGGCTTGGCCGGCCTACCGGGTCTCCAACGGCCAGATGTGGAGCATGCAACTGCGTCTGAACGACTGCTACCGCCAGCAGCGCTTCCCCTATCCGCATTTCGGCAGCGATGCCACCATCGCGCTGGGTATGTACATGGGCGTAAACGCCAAGGGCGCCGAGAACATTGCCCCGGCCATCAAGCGTTAAGGAGTTCGTGAGATGAAGAAACAGATCAAGTACATTGCCCCGGCCTTGCTGGCCGCCTTGCTGGCGGGTTGCGCCATGGTGCCCAGTGGCCCCGAGCTGGACAAACTGACCGCCGACATCGTCAAGGCCTCCTTCCGCGACCAGGGCATTGCCAAGGTCGACCGACTGGAGCTCGACGAAGCCAACCGCGAGTGCATGAATGCCGACGTGGCCGGCAAGCCGATGGACGAGAAGCTGGCCAAGGCGATCGAGGAGGCCAACTTCAAGACCATCAAGTGGCCGAGCGACGGCAAGTTCCTCGGCGACTGGAAGCAGGGTGAGCAGATCGCC
This sequence comes from Curvibacter sp. AEP1-3, assembly GCA_943369035.1. Lineage (GTDB taxonomy): Bacteria > Pseudomonadota > Gammaproteobacteria > Burkholderiales > Burkholderiaceae_C > Hylemonella. The sequence goes on along the minus strand of CALRMF020000028.1, from coordinate 15,011 downwards.
CAGAGCGGTCGCGGCCTGACCTGGACTGATGCGGCCAACACGGTGAACGGTGGCAACTGCTACAACTGCCACCAGATCAGCAAGGAGGAGATCTCCTTCGGCACGCTCGGCCCGAGCCTGTACAACTACGGCAAGATGCGCGGTGTGTCCAATCCGGATGCACCCGAGTCCAAGGCCATCATCGAGTACACCTGGGGCAAGATCTGGAACTCGCGTGCCTACAACGCCTGCTCGCAGATGCCGCGCGCCGGCCACAAGGGCATCCTGAACGAACAGCAGGTCAAGCACATCATGGCCCTGCTGCTCGATCCGAAGTCGCCGGTCAATCAGTAATCGGCAGCGGGCCTCGCGCCTGCAAGCCCTCCTGCGCACCGCGGGAGGGCTTTTTTTTGCCCGTATAGTTGGTCATCGCCATCCCGACCGGACCCGTACATGCGACGCCACCCCTTGTCTGCCCTCCTTTTTGCCGCAGCCTTGTTGCTGGGTGGGCCCGGGCGGGCGGAACCGCCACTGATCCTCGCCATCAGCGAGGGCACCTCGGGCGGCCTGGATCACGCACAGGTGATCGCCAAGTACCAGGGGCTGGCCAACGTGATTGCCGGCGCCGTGAAGGGCAAAGTCAATGTCGTGTTCGCCCGCGAGTTCTCGACCCTGGAGTCCGGCATGAAGAGCGGCCGCTTCGACTTCGTGATGGCGCGGCCGAGCGACTACCCGGCCCGCGCCATGCGCGATGACGGCTACAGCTACGTCGCCAGCGCCAAGCCGGACGGGCATTGCCTGATCATCGTCCCCAAGGCATCCCCGCTGACGCGGCTGGAGGAGGCGCGCGGCAAGCGCTTCGCGATGCCCGAGCAAGTGTCCTACATGTCGCGCTTCTGTCGCGCCGAGCTGCGCGACCGCGGTTTCGACATGGCGCGCGAGAAGGTGCAGTACGTGCGCGAACAGGCGGCGGTTGGTTTCTACCTGGACAACCACTTCGCCGATGTCGGCGCCATCGCCTCCTATTCGGGCCTGGCCAAAAAGCTGGAGAAGGACGGCTACCGCGTGCTGCACCGCAGCGTCGCCCAGCCGTACTTTCCGCTCGTGGCCCACCGCAAGATCAGGCCGGAGCAGATCAAGGCCATCCAGAAAGAGCTGTTGGGCCTGTCTGTCGGCAACGACGGCGAAGAGCTGCTCAAACGCATCGGCATTGACGGGTTCGACACCGCGGCCCAGGACCGCATGGTCGAACTGCTGAAATGGCTGGACAGCTGACGCGATCGGCCAGACAGCTTCCTGCCTATCCGTTTGTTTGGCAAAAGCAATTGGCCTTCTCGATAGTCAATAACTACCATTCTTGTCTATCGAATTGGATTTGACTACGGAGAGGTTCCCCATGGCCAACTTTGCCCGCGCCAACCTGACCACCCTCAAGAAGACAGCCAGTTACTACCTGGTCCATATCACCGTGGCTGCGGCAGTGGCCTACGCTGTCACCGGCAATCTGGTGATGGCGTTCACCCTCAGCCTGCTCGAGCCAACGGTACAAGCCGTGGCCTTCTTCTTTCATGAGAAAGCCTGGGAGCGTGCCGGCCGGAAGAACGTCGCCTCGGCACTGGCGGCTCGTTCGACGGCCTGAATAGCGCTGGTTCCGCGCAGAAAAGTAAAAAGCGAAAGACCTGTTCGTGACGATTGCGCCGCCGCGTGGTACGTGTGCGAGGTCTACAATCCCACTCCTTACAGAAGCTGACGGATTGGCTCACGGTTTGCTTTTTCCGCCAACCTGGTTGCAGCAGGAGACGATGCATGTCCACCACGACGCCCAAGTCGAACGATAAACGCGAGGAGTTGCGCCGCGCCGCCCTCGAATACCACCAGCACCCCACCCCCGGCAAGATCGCCATCGCCGCCACCAAGCAGCTGGTCAACCAGCGTGACCTGGCACTGGCCTACTCCCCTGGCGTCGCCGCCCCGTGCGAAGAGATTGCCAAGGATCCTTCAGCCGCCTTCAAGTACACCAGCCGCGGCAATCTGGTGGCCGTCATCACCAACGGCACCGCGGTGCTGGGCCTGGGCGACATCGGCCCGCTGGCCGCCAAACCGGTGATGGAAGGCAAGGGCGTGCTGTTCAAGAAGTTCGCCGGCATCGACGTCTTCGACATCGAGGTCAACGAAAAGCACGACCTCGACAAGCTGTGCGACATCATTGCCGCGCTGGAACCCACCTTCGGCGGCATCAACCTGGAAGACATCAAGGCGCCGGACTGTTTCTACATCGAGCGCAAGCTGCGTGAGCGCATGAAGATTCCGGTCTTCCATGACGACCAGCACGGCACCGCCATCGTGGTCGCGGCCGGCCTGCTGAACGGCCTGAAGGTCGTGGGCAAGGACCTGAAGAAGGTCAAGCTGGTGACCTCCGGTGCCGGCGCGGCTGCGCTGGCCTGCCTGGGCCTGCTGGTCAAGATGGGCATGCCGCGCGAAAACATTTTCGTCACCGACCTGGCGGGTGTGGTCTACGAAGGCCGTACCGAGCTGATGGACGATGACAAGCGCAAGTTCGCGCAGAAGACCGAGGCCCGCAAGCTGGCGGACGTCATCGAGGGTGCCGACATCTTCCTTGGCCTGTCGGCGGGCGGCGTGCTCAAGTCCGACATGGTCAAGAGGATGGCGGCCAAGCCCATCATCTTTGCGCTGGCCAACCCAAACCCGGAGATCACGCCGGAAGAGGTGAAGGCGGTACGCGACGACGCCATCATGGCCACCGGGCGCACGGACTATCCGAACCAGATCAACAACGTCCTGTGCTTCCCCTACATCTTCCGCGGCGCCTTGGATGCCGGCGCCTCGACCATCACCGACGAGATGGAGATTGCGGCCGTGCACGCCATGGCCGAGCTGGCGCAGGCCGAGCAGAGCGAGGTGGTGGCTGCGGCCTATGCCGGCGAACAGCTCGCCTTCGGCCCGGAATACCTGATCCCCAAGCCCTTCGATCCGCGCCTGATGATCAAGATCGCGCCGGCCGTGGCCCAGGCCGCGGCCGACAGCGGGGTGGCCCAGCGCCCGATCCAGGACATGGACGCCTACCGGGAGCGGCTGCAGAGCTTCGTTTACGCCTCCGGCACCACCATGAAGCCGATCTTCATGGCCGCCAAGAAGGCCAGCAAGAAGCGCGTGGCCTATGCCGAAGGTGAAGAGGAGCGCGTGCTGCGCGCGGCGCAGATCGTGGTGGATGAAGGATTGGCACGCCCGACGCTGATCGGCCGGCCGGCCATCATCGCGCAACGCGTCGAGAAGTTCGGCCTGCGCCTGAAGGAAGGCGTGGACTACGACGTCGTGAACGTCGAGCAGGATCATCGCTACCGCGATTTCTGGCAGACCTATCACCGGCTCACCGAGCGCAAGGGCGTGACGGTGCCGATCGCCAAGATCGAGATGCGCCGCCGCCTGTCGCTTATCGGCGCCATGCTGCTGCACAAGGGCGATGTGGACGGCCTGATCTGCGGCACCTGGGGCACCAACCCCATGCACCTGAACTACATCGACCAGGTGATCGGCAAGCGCGCCGGCGTGCACACCTATGCCTGCATGAACGGCCTGCTGCTACCGGATCGCCAGATCTTCGTCGTCGACACCCATGTCAACTACGACCCGACGGCCGAGCAGCTGGCCGAGATCACCGTCATGGCGGCCGAGGAAATGATGCGCTTCGGCCTGCGCCCCAAGGCGGCGCTGCTGAGTCATTCCAACTTCGGCAGCAGCAACCAGCCCAGCGCGGTCAAGATGCGCCAGACGCTGGAGCTGCTGCGCGCGCAGGCACCGTGGCTGGAGGTCGACGGCGAGATGCACGGCGACGTCGCCCTGGATGGTGACGCCCGCGCAGCGCTGATGCCGCACAGCACCCTGCAGGGTTCGGCCAACCTGCTGGTCATGCCCAATATCGATGCCGCCAACATTGCCTACAACCTGCTCAAGACCGCGGCCGGCGGCAACATTGCCATCGGCCCGGTGCTGCTGGGCGCGGCCATGCCGGTGCACATCCTGACCGCCAGCACCACGGTGCGCCGCATCGTCAACATGACAGCACTCACGGTCGCTGACGCCAACGCCGCCCGCTAGCGATTTAAGGCGCCCCAAGAAAGCTGGCGCCCACTAGCAACACGTTTCGAAGCGCAAGCGCGTGCTCAAGTTTTGAGCACGCGCTTGCTTTTTGGGGCCAAATCAGCGACACTCTCGTCCTTGAACTTTTCGGGTTTACCCGAGGATGTAGACAGGCTTCATTTCATGGCACGTAGCTCAGGCATCAAGTTAGTACTTACTGGCTTTTTGCTCGCTGCCGCTTGGGTTCCCAATCTGGTGCAAGCCAAAGGACCCGCTGCAAGCGATGTGCCGGCGACCATTGCGGTGGCGGAATTGCCTCGCCAAGGCGCGGAAACTTACCGCCTGATCCATGAGGGAGGTCCGTTTCCCTACGAGAAGGATGGCACGGTGTTCGGAAACCGGGAGCGGCTGCTTCCAACCCACAAACGGGGCTATTACCGTGAGTACACCGTGCCGACGCCGGGTGTCCGCAATCGCGGCACCCGCCGGATCGTATGTGGAGGCGCACCTCTTACGCCAGACGCCTGTTATTACACGGCCGATCACTACGCGAGCTTTCGCCGGATCGTGCCGTGATGGGATTTAGTGTTATTCGAGAAAGAGACGCGGGGATGGAAACACCACTTCGTACTGTTAGAACCAACATCGTCCAGTCGATCCGGGCCTTCCGGGTGCAGGATCTGCAGGAAGCCGCCCAGAATTTGGGGCACCACTTCCTGTATGCCAACCTGGCCAACGCCCAATCCAAGCAGGACGTGCTGGACCTGATCGCGCAGCAGTTCATGCTGCCGGCCAATGTCGGCAAGAACTTCGACGCCCTCTACGACTGCATGACCGACCCGCTGCACAAGTCGGGACCGCAGCCGGGCTTCATTGCCGTGCTGGAACACATTCCGGCCAACGCCAAGTTCGACAAGGAAGCCCGCGAGCAGTTGCTCGACATCTTCCGCGACGCTGCCGACTACTGGAGCGACCGGAAGATTCCATTCAGGTGCTTCTATTCTTTTCTGTAGCCCGTTCTGCACAAACCAGCCAAGCAGAACGGGCGAACGAGGCTAAAGCGGAAGTCGCCGAAGGCACCGTCACCGCGACCGGTGTGGAACTTGCGATGGAAGACGGCGAGAAGATGCCGACCGACAAGCTGCTCGACGTGTCTCCACTGGCGCTGCGCATGAGCAGTCCGTTTAATGCCGGCTATTGGCTGGCAGCTGCATAACCCCCTGAGGCGCTACGCGCGCCTTCCCCCGCTCATCCTTCGGTGGCGGGGGACGCACCAGCGGCTTGGCAGAGCCAGTTCCGCGGGTGCCCGCGAACTAGGCCACGACTTTGGTCGTGGCTTTTTCATGCCGCCATGGTTTGGGCGAGTGCGACGTATTCCTGCACCGGCACTTCCTCGGCGCGGCGTTGCAGGTCGAAATTGCCGGCCATGCCTTTTTCCTCCAGCCAGCGGCCCAGGGTATGGCGCAGCAGCTTGCGGCGCTGGCTGAAGGCGACCTGCACGATTTCTTCCAGGCGCTGCACGTCCAGCTGCGGCGGCTCGGCGTGGGGCACCATGCGGACCACGGCACTGTCCACACGCGGCGGTGGGTCAAAACTCTCGGGTGGCACGAACAGTATGTTTTCCATCGCATAACGCCATTGCAGCATGACGCTCAGACGGCCATAGTCCGCCGTGGCCGGGGCGGCAACCATGCGGTCAATCACTTCCTTCTGCAGCATGAAGTGCTGGTCCTCGACCACCGCCACGTGGGTCAGCAGATGGAACAGGATGGGGGTCGAGATGTTGTAGGGCAGATTGCCCACTACGCGCAGCTTGGGGAGCCCATGCGCGCGCGCCAGCTCGGTGAAATCCACCTTGAGCACATCGGACTCAACGACCTCCAGCTGGGCATGGTTGCGCAGACGCGCAGCGAGATCACGGTCGAGCTCGATCACAATCAACCGCCCCAGTCGCTCCACCAGCGGTTGCGTCAGCGCCGCCAGTCCCGGCCCGATCTCCACCATCACCTGACCGGGACGCGGGTCGATGGCGCGGACAATGCCATCAATGATGGCGTCGTCGGCCAGAAAATGCTGCCCGAAACGCTTGCGCGCAATATGTTTCACTGCGGCGGATCCCGCATCTCGACGTAGGCCCGTGCGCGGACATCACGCGCCCAGCTCTCGTAGGTTTCAGCCAGCTTTCGCTCCCGCAGCATGTTGCGCACCATCTCGCGTTGCTCGCGCTCGCTCACGGTGGTGTTGCGCCGCTCCAGCAGCTGGATCAGGTGCACCCCGAAACGCGAGATCAGCGGATCGCTGATCTGGCCCGGCGCCAGGCGGTTCATAACGGCCTCGAACTCGGGAACGAACTGCCCCGGGTAGGCCCAGCCCAGGTCGCCGCCCTGTTCGGCGCTGCCATCCTGCGAGCTCTCACGCGCCAGGGTGGCGAAGTCGGTCTGGCCGGTCTGGATACGGCGTCGGAAATCATTCAGCTTGTCGCGCGCAGCCGCCTCGCTGAGCTGCGCGCTCGGCCGCAGCAGGATGTGCCGGGCACGACTCTGCGTCACCATCATCGGCGGCAAGCCGGCGGTACGCCGCTCCACCAGCTTCAGGACATGAAAGCCGGCGCCCGAGCGCACCAGCCCGGCGACACCGCCCACCGGCAAGCCTTGGGTGGCCTCCAGAAACAGCCCTGGGTAGCGATCGGTCGGGCGCAGGCCGAGTTGTCCACCGCTGGCTCGGTCGGCCGCATCGGACAGATCGCGCGCCAATGCCGCAAAGTCTTCGCCGGCACGGGCGCGCTCCAGGGCGCGCTGTGCCTTCGCCTGCAAGGCCGCGACCTGGCTGTCGCTGGCATTCTCGGGCACCGCTACCAGCACCTGCGCAATATTGACCAACTGGTTGGAGGCGACGCCGCTGGCGGCTTGCCGTTCCTGCAGGTACTGCTCGACCTCCAGATCGCTGATGCGCACACGCGGCTCCACCTCCCGTTCGCGCAAACGGGTCAACAAAAGCTGATTGCGCAGCTGCTCGCGGAAGTCCTTGGGGCTGAGCCCCTCCTGCCCGATGCGGCGACGCAACTCCTCCACGCTGATCTGGTTCTGCAGCGCCACACTCTGCTCGGCCTGATCCACCGACGGGTCGTCCACCTTGATACCGTTTTCCTTCGCCAGCTGCAGCTGCGCCTTTTCATTGATCAGCCGCTCCAGCGCATCCCGCGCCAGTTCGCGCGCCTCGGGAACCGGCTGGCGCTGCTGCGTCAGTTGTTGCTGCGCCCGACGCACTTCAACGGCCACATCGTGGTTGGTGATGGGCTCGGAATTCACCACCGCCACAATGAAATCCGCCTGCCGCACTGCGCTTGGCGCGACCAGGGACGGTTGGCCTGTGGCCAGCCCCGGTGTGGCGGCCGGCCGCAACCCCTGCGCCTGCGACGGCAGGATGGCGAAACAGACAAGGCAGGCCGCGCTCACGGCGGTAAGGCGTAGGGTCATGGTGGTCAATCGTAATTACTGAAGCGGCTCGGGGCGACAGTCTGCTGCCGCAGCAACTGATAGCGAGGAACGTTGCGCTGCAGGGTGGTCAGGGGATCCATACCCACGCGCGAGAAGCCGACGAGTTCCAACTGGAACAGAATGCGCTCGTTGGACGACACCACGCCCGTCTGCAGCCGCTCCAACACGATGCGGCCGATCCAGCAGCCGCCATCGTACTCAAAGCCGACGATGGAGTCGACCAGCTTGCTGTCCTTCAGGCTGTAGTTGAGCCGGCCGACGCTGTACCAGCGTCCCGAGCCCTGCCCTTGGCCTTTGCCCAGGTCCTTGCCCTTGTCGCCCCACAAGTCGTTGAGCGGCCACTGCCAGCCAACGTCGACCAACTCACTTCTCTCGCGCTGGAAACGGTAGGCCATGTTGAGCACGCGGTAGTGACCCGGGTTGTAGCGGGCCCCGACGGTGGCACGCTCCGACCGCTCCTGCGTCGGGTTGTATTGCACGATCGAATCGAAGGCCCAGCGCTGGTCCCAGTTGAAACCGGCACCGAACAGCAGGTCGCTCAAGCGCTCCCTAGCAGGATTCCCGCCGGGCAAGGTGACCTGCTGGTCGGCGAAGCGGTAGCGTTGCGCAACGGCAAAACGTGCCGACTCGGCGCCGGTGTCCGGATCCAGCAGTCGGGTGGTCACGCCGGCCGTCAACAGATTGTTGTCGGAAATGCGGTCGTGGCCGACAAAGGCGTTCTCGGTGTAGATGCTGGCGAAATTGAAGTCGTTGGCGCCCGAATCGTAGTTGGGCAGGTAGTTCTGGTCCACATAAGGTGTGTTGACGTAGAACAGGCGCGGCTCCAGCGTCTGGCGGAAAGCGCGCCCCAGCAACCCCGCATCACGTTCGAACACCAGACCGGAATCGAGGCTGAAGGTCGGTACCGTGCGCGTCGCCGTCATGGCACCCGAGGCCAGTGCAGTGTCGAACTGGTAGGAGCGGGTGTGCAGTTGCAGCTTGGGCGTGATATAGCCAGCAGCCCCCAGCCAAGGCCGGCTGACCTGCGCCAGCAGCAAGCTTCGCTGGGTGTTGGGTTGGCCTGTCAGGCGGCGATCGGCCTCGAAAGCCGTGTAGTCGCCGTCGAGCGAGACATCAAAACCGCCGGCGTCGAGCTGCGCATAGCGTGCGGCCAACTGCGGCAATCGGTCGTACGGCGGGGTGATCGTCGCGCCCGGATTTTGCAGGGTCTGCCAGCTGAGTGTGCGCAGCGTGGCCGAGTAATTGCCACGCGCCCAACTTACGGTTGCATCATTGGCCAGCAGACGCTGCGTCAGCGAGGGTGTGCCACGCGGAAAATCGCGCCAGTAGTCGTCATCACTGACACGATTCAGGTTCAGGTTTAGACCAAGATCTCCAAAAACAGCAGATCCTGTCTGTATCAAACCCCGATGCTGGTAGCTCGAACCCCAACGGTCTTTCTCTCGCAGTCGGTCGTTCGGCATGTAGTCCAACCGTAGTTGGCCGATGTAGGACGGTTCCAAGTAACGGAATTCACCGCCCCAGTTGATTCCGCGCTTGCTCATCAGCGTCGGGTAGAGCGTCGCATCGCGGTTGGGCGCGATATTCCAGTAGTAGGGCACGGTCACTTCCGTGCCGCTGATGCTGTCAAAGCCCAGCACCGGCGGCAGCACGCCGGACTTGCGTTTCTCGCTCAGGGAAAAACTCATCGACGGCAGTGACAGCAGCGTCACGCCCTTGAAACTCAGTTTCGCATCATCCGCTTCGCCGACCTCGTCCTCGTTGTCGATGTTCAGGGTCGCCGCACGCAACATCCAGTCGGGCATCCAGCTCGGTCCGGGCTGGCGCTGGCAGGTGGTGAAGGTCGCGTTGCGGATGCTGGCGCGTTTGTCGTCCAGGAAATCGACCCGCTCGGCCTGGCCATGGCCCTGGTTGGCCAGGAAACGATAGTCCGGCTGGGTGAAGAAGCCCTCGAAAGCGTCGACCTTGAGTTCCAGCTGCGGTCCTTCGAACACATTGCCGGCGCGGTTGATGCGCACATTGCCGCGTGCCTTGGCCAGGTCATCGGGCTGGTAGTACTCCAGCCGGTCGGCGCGGATCACGGTGTCGCCGCGCCGGAACTCCGCCCGCCCCTGCAGCGTCACGTCGAGGTCAGGCCGGCCGCTCAGGACATCGCCGAAAAGGAAAGTCGGCAACTGGCTGCGCTGCTCACTCGGGATCTGCTCCTGCAACCGGGGGCTGGTGCGCAAAGGCACGCCGGCTTCCGGGGAGGCTGCCTCCTCCTGTGCGCTGACCAAGCCGGCCTGCAGCAAGGCCGCCGTCAATAAGGCCAGCCGGGGCAGGAAGGAAGGCGCGCCAGATACGGAGCCGCGCGACCTGGCAATCAGGTCACGCATCGGGAAACGCATCGGACACATCGGGCGCATTCGGCATACGGCGGGGCGGTAACGGGGGACGGGGTTTGTAGAATGGATTATCCATGACCCCAACCGACGCACGCCCCGGCGCCCCCGCCATGTCTGCCACTGCAATTGCTTGGCCCTCGCCCGAGCGGGAGGCAGCTTTCCACCGTTGGCTCAACGCCCTGGTTCCTGGCCAACAGCTGCAACCCGCCACCTTGCGGCCAGCCTCCGCCGATGCCAGCTTCCGGCGCTATTTCCGCATTGACGCGGCCGGCGGCAGCCGCATCATCATGGACGCGCCGCCGGACAAGGAAAACTGCCATCCCTTTGTGCAGATCGCGGGGTTGATGCAGGACGCGGGCCTCAACGTACCGCAGGTCCTGGCCTGGGACGAGGCCAACGGCTTCATGCTGCTGTCCGACCTCGGCGGCCAGACCATGATGCAGGTCATCGACAAGCAGAGCCCCACCGCCAACCTGCCGCTGTACCTGCGCGCCGTCGATGCGCTGGTGGCGTGGCAGCAGGCGTCCAGCCCCGGTGTACTGCCCCCGTACGACACCGCGCTGCTGCGACGCGAACTTGAGTTGTTTCCCGACTGGTACCTGGCACGCCACCGCGGCGTGGCCGTGGAGGGCAAGCTGCGTGAAACGCTGGACGCGATGTTCGCGCTCATCATCGAGCGCAACCTGGCTTGGCCCAGCGTCTACGTGCACCGCGACTTCATGCCGCGCAACCTCATGATCCCGGGCGACCCGACCGAGTCGCGTCTCGGTGTGCTGGACTTCCAGGATGCCGTCTACGGCCCCATCACCTACGATATCGCCAGCCTGATGCGCGACGCCTTCTTGAGCTGGGAAGAAGACTTCGTGCTCGATGTCACCATCCGCTATTGGCAGCAGGCCCGCAAGGCGGGTCTGCCGGTGGGCGACGATTTCGGCGAGTTCTACCGCGGCGTAGAGTGGATGGGCCTGCAGCGCCACCTCAAGGTGGCCGGCATCTTCGCGCGCCTCACTTTGCGCGACGGCAAGCCGCACTACCTGGCCGACGCACCGCGCTTCATCGGCTACATCCGCGCCACCTGCGCGCGCTACAGCGAACTCAAGCCGCTGCTGCGGCTGGTGGACGAGGTCGAGGGCATCACCGAGGCGAGTGGCTACGCCTTCGGCCGGGTTTGATCCAAACTGGCACCTAGCCCTTGCTGAATCTTCATCAATAGCTACTAAATTAATAGCAATGCCCCGTTTTCACTGCCCGATCCCGCTGGCCAGCGGCGCACGGGTCGACCTGCCCGCCGGGGCGGCGCGCCACGTGCAGGTGCTGCGGTTGCAGCCGGGCGATGGCCTTACCCTTTTCAATGGGGCCGGCGGCGAGTTCGCCGCCACCGTCACGCGCATGGGCCGCAGTGATGTCGAAGTGGAGATCGGGGCCCACACGGCGATCGAACGCGAAGCCCCACGCGAGGTCCACCTGGCCGTCGGCATACCGGCCAACGAGCGCATGGACTGGCTGGTGGAAAAGGCCACCGAACTCGGGGTGGCCAGCCTGCAGCCGCTGCTGGCCGAGCGCAGCGTGCTGCGGCTCAAGGGCGAGCGCGCCGACAAGAAACGCACCCACTGGCAGGGCATTGCTGTCGCCGCCTGCGAACAATGCGGCCGCAACCGCGTGCCTGAGGTGCGTGAGGTGATCACCCTGAACGACTGGCTGCACACTCCCGCCATCGGCGCGCGTCTGCTGCTGTCATTGCAGGCCGGCAGCCAGCCACTGGCGCAGGCCATGACTGCGGTGCCGCACGGGCCGGTGACCTTCGTCTCCGGCCCGGAGGGCGGGCTCAGCCCTGCCGAGGAGGCCGCCGCCCTGGCACAGGGATTCCTGCCGGTCACGCTGGGGCTGCGCACCCTGCGCGCCGAGACCGCGCCGCTGGCCGCCCTGGCGGCGCTGACGTTAAGTCTTTGAAAGCCTCACCATGAACCCATCCATGTGGCTGCTGGCCGTCTGCCAGGGCCTGTTTCTCACCAACAATGTCGTCTTCATCGCCATCAACGGCCTGGTCGGCCTGAGCCTGGCGCCGTTGGGCTGGATGGCCACGCTGCCCGTGATGGGCTATGTGGTCGGCGGTGCGCTCAGCACCGGCCTGGTGGCCCGCTCGCAGGCGCGCTACGGGCGCCAGGCCTCGTTCCAGATCGGGCTGGGGGTGGCCTTGCTCTCCGCGCTGCTGTGCGCCTATGCCGCCTGGAGCCGCGACTTCTGGCTGCTGGTGGCCGCCACCGTGGTGGCCGGCTACTACAGCGCCAACGGCCAGCTCTACCGTTTTGCCGCCGCAGAGCTGGTGGCGCCGGCGCTGCGCGAGAAAGCGGTCTCGCTGGTACTGGCCGGCGGCCTGATCGGCGCCATCGCCGGCCCCAACCTGGCCAAGTACACCCGCAGCCTGCTGGCCACCCCCTTTACCGGCGCCTACCTGGCGCTGGCAGTGGTGGCCGTGCTGGCCATGGGCCTGATGGCCTTCGTACGCTTCCCCGCCGTACCCGCCGCCCAGAAGGGCGCCGGCAGCGGTCGTCCATTGTGGGAAATCGTGCGCCAACCGATGTTCTTTGTCGCTGCGGTCGGTGCGGCTCTGGGCTATGGCGTCATGAACCTGCTGATGGCCGCCACGCCGCTGGCCATGCAGGTCTGCGGCTACCCCTTCGACGATGCCGCGCTGGTGCTGGAGTGGCACGTGATCGGCATGTTCGCACCCGGCTTCTTCACGGGTCACCTGATCAAGCGTTTCGGCACGTTACCCGTGATGGGCGTGGGTGTGCTGCTCAATGCACTGTGCATTGCGATTGCGCTCACCGGCGTGGGCCTGCACCAGTTCCTGATAGCCCTCTTCCTGCTCGGTGTCGGCTGGAACTTCCTCTTTACCGGCAGCACCACGCTGGCGCTGCAGGCCTACCGGCCGGAAGAGAAGGACCGAGCCCAGGCCGCGATCAACTTTGCGGTGTTCGCCGTCATGGCGCTGACCTCCTTCGCCTCCGGCGCGCTGGTCACGACGCAGGGCTGGCAGCTGCTCAACATAGGCTCGCTGGTGCCGGTGGCGCTGACCGGACTGGCGCTGCTGTGGCTGGCCCTGCGCCGCCGCGCTGCAACTCCGACCTGAGAGGCGGCGCGCCCGTTCAGAAGCGCTCATCCAGCCAGCGCTGCAGGCTGGCAAACACCGGTGCGGGATCGCGTTCGTTGAAAATCTCGTGGTAGTAGCCGTCGAAACACTGCGCGCGCACCACGCCCGCCGGCGCCGCGGCGGCAAAGGCCCGGCTGCCGGTCGGGCTCACCAGATGGTCGTCGCCGGCATACAGCAGCAGTGTCGGCACCTGCCATTGCGGCGCGCACGCCTGCGTGGCGGCGCCGGCGTCAACGATGAAGCGGGCCAACCGGGCCGAGATGCGGTCATGGACCAGCGGGTCGTCGCGGTAAGCGCGCACCACCGCCGGGTCATGTGACAGGCGGCGCGGATCGAGACCGTTGCGTACGCACAGGTCCGGCGCGACACGCAGCAGCACCGCCAGCAGCAGCTTCTGCCACGTCGACAGGCCGGCATCCAGCGCCGGCGAGGACAGCACCAGCCCCTGCACCGGCCGCAGTTGCATGGACACGAAACGCGCCGCCACCAACCCGCCCAGGCTATGGCCGAAGAGGATCAGCGGCGTGTCGGCCGCCATGCGGGCACGCGTGCTGTCGAGGACGTCGGCCAGGTCGGTCAGCAGGCGCTGCCCGTCGGGCAGGCGGCCGCGTACCCCGTCGGATTCGCCATGGCCATAGTGGTCATAGCCCCGCACGGCAAACCCCCAGTCGTTGAGCCGCCGCGCCACATGGTCGTAGCGGCCGGCATGCTCGCTCAGACCATGCACCAGCAGGACGACACCGCGCAGCGGGCGGCCGTAGGCCAGCGGCCAGTCCTGTACGGCGATGTTTTCGCCGTCGCTGGCGACGAAGGTGGAAAGCGTCGAGTCCGTCAAGCGCCAGGCCCTCAAGGCATGCCGGCGATGACCTGCGCCACCGCCGCCGTCAGCCGGCGCGCATAGGGCACGTGCAGGAACTCGTTCGGCCCGTGCGCGTTGCTCTTCGGACCCAGCACGCCGCAGACCATCATCTGCGCCCGTGGGAACCCCTGCGACAGCAGGTTCATCAGCGGAATGGTGCCGCCCTGGCCGATGTACCCGCAGGGCGCACCAAAGTAACTGTGCGAGGCGGCGTGGAGCGCCTGCTCGAACCACGGCGCACTCTCCGGCGCGTTCCAGCCGGTGGCCGAACTCAGGCCCTGGAAGGTGACACGCGCCTGGTAAGGCGCGTTGTCCTCCAGTACCGCCTTGAGCTGCTGCACCGCCTGCGCGGCGTCCACCAGCGGTGGCAAGCGCAACGAGAGCTTGAACGCGGTATAGGGCCGCAGCACGTTGCCGGCGTTCTGCAGGTCCGGCAGACCTTCAGCCCCGGTGATGCTGAGCGTCGGCACCCAGGTGCGGTTGAGCAGCGCCTGCAGCGGATCGGTGCTCATGGGCAAGGCGACGCGGTTGTCACCCTCGCAGTCGTAGTGCACCCAGGGGAAGCGCTTGTAAAGCTCGTCACCCAGGATGGCGGCGGTGGCACGCGCCTGCGCCATGCGCTCGGGCGGCACCTCGCAATGGAAACTTGCTGGCAGCAGGCGGCCGGTTGCGCTGTCTTCCAGCCGGTCCAGCACCTGGCGCAGGATGCGAAAGCTCGACGGCACCACGCCGCTGGCGTCGCCCGAATGCACGCCCTCGGTCAGGATCTCCACCTTCAACACGCCACTGGCCATGCCGCGCAGGCTGGTGGTGAGCCAAAGCTGGTCGTAGTTGCCGGCACCGGAATCGAGGCAGATCACCAGCCCCACGTCGCCCAGCCGGTTATGCCCCGGCGCGCGCAGCGCATCGATGTAGGGCAACAGGTCGTAGGAGCCGCTTTCCTCGCAGGTCTCGATCAGGCCGACGATGCGCGGGTGCGCCACCTGCTGGCTTTTCAGCGCCTGAATGGCGGCGATGCTGGCGTAGACCGCGTAGCCGTC
>CALRMF020000027.1:0-16850 GCA_943369035.1 Curvibacter sp. AEP1-3 | reverse complement strand
GACATGGTCGCAGGTGATCTACGCTGGCGCCCTGAAACCTGACCGTACAGCCGCCCATAGACATGACCCGAGCAGCCACCGCCCGAAACGGCGCCGCCACAGCGTCACAGCGCGTCGCGAGGCGCCTGCGTCGTGGCGTGGAGCAATTCCTGTGGTTGCCCTGGCTCGTGCTGGCGCTGGGCTGCGGCCTGACGTTCGTCGGCGTGTCCCGCTTTGCCGATGCGCAAACGGAGCGCCTGCAGCGACGCTTTGCCGATCAGGTCCACCTGATCGAGGACAGCTTGCAGCGCCGCTTCGAGCTGATCCTGCGCGGCCTGGGTGGCATCCGGGGTCTGTACGCTGCAAGCGAGCAGGTCAATCGCCGCGAGTTCGATCGTTTCGTGTTTTCGCGCGACCAGGACGGCGAAACCCAGGGGGTACGCGGTTTCGGCGTCATCGAACGGGTGGCACGCCAGGAGCTGGACGCCTTTGTGCATCGCCAGCGGGCCGATGGTGCGCCGGGCTTCCAGGTCAGAAGCACCAGCCAGGCGCCGGACCTGTATGTCGTCAAGTACATCGCTCCGCTGGAGTTCAACCATGCCGCGCTCGGCTTCGACTCGGGCAGCAATCCGGTGGCACGGGAGGCGATCGAGCGTGCCGTGCGCAGTGGGGAGGTTGCCCTGTCGGGCAAGCTGAGCCTGGTGCAGGACCGGCAGGCGCGTCCGGGTTTCGTCATGTATCTGCCGCTGTACCGTACCGAGGCGACGCCCCGGACCGAGGTCGAACGCCAGGAGGCCTTGGTGGGCCTGGCCTTTGCGCCCCTGGTTCTGGATGAGTTGCTGCAGGCCAGCGTGTTGAGTCTGCGCTCCAGCGGCCTGAACGTGCAAATCTACGACGGCGTTCCGGATGCGAGCTCAGCGCCGCTGTTCAGCCTGATCCCGCCCGACGCCCCGCAGCTGGGCGGGGCGGCGCCGCAGATGCAGGTCCAGCGCGCGCTGCAGTTTGGCGGGCACGAGTTGACGTTGCAGTTCAGCAGCACGCCGGCACTGGAGTCGCCGCTCAACCGGCGGCTGGTGCTCGCCCTGGGCATTACAGGCCTGGGCCTGAGCGCAGCCTTGGCCTGGGTGCTCTGGCTCATGGCGCGTGGGAGACGGCGTGCCATGGACCTGGCCAACAGCATGACCCAGGAGGTGCAGCGCCTCGCCCGCGTGGCCAGCCACACCACCGATGCGGTGATCATCTCCGATGTTCAGGGCCGCATAGTCTGGGCCAACCAGGCTTACAGCCTGATCACGGGCTACAGCCTGCAGGAGTCGCTCGGGCGCAAGCCGGGCGAGCTGTTGCAGTGCGAAGACACCGACCCCGCCACCGTAGCCACCCTGTCCTGGCATCTGCGCGACCATCTGCCATGCCGGGTCGAGATCCTCAACCGCGGCAAGCATGGGCGCGAGTACTGGCTGGACCTGGAGATTCAGCCGATCCGCGAGCCCGACGGCACGGTGAGTGGCTTCATGGCAGTCGAGCGCGACATCACCGAGCGGCGTGAACGCGAGGCGCGTATGCAGCAGGCTGTGCGCGAGAGCGAACAGTTGATGCGGGCCATTGGCGAATTCGCCATCGTTTCAATCGCTGACGCCGACGGCCGGATCGTGCAGGTCAACGCGGCCTTCGAACGCATCAGCGGCTACGGCCGTCAGGAACTGCTGGGGCAGAACCACCGCATCCTGATGTCCGGTGTACAGGGGGCTGATTTCTGGCGCCGGGTCTGGGCCACGATCAACGAGAAGAAGAGCTGGCACGGCGAGATATGCAACCGGGCCAAGGATGGCCACCACTACTGGGTGAATACCCTGATCATGCCGCTGACGGACGCTGCGGGGCGGGTCGAACGCTTCATTGCCATCAGTGCCGACATCACGGCGCTCAAGCATGCGGTGACCCAATTGGGGCGCTACAACCAACGCATGTACGCCGTGATCGAGAACCTGCCCTGCGGTTTGAGCGTGACGGACGAGCATCAGAACATCGTGACCTACAACAGCCGCTTTGCGGACCTGATGGCGTGTCCGCCTGAAGTGATGTCGCAGCGACCTTTGCGGGTGGAGTCCGTCTTGCGTTTCATGGTCGACCGGGGTGACTTCGGCCCTGACCCGGAGCAGGCCCTGCAGGAGTTGATGGACAGGTATCGCAAACCGCAGTCGGAGAAGTACCGGCGCCCGACCCGTGATGGGCGCGTGATCGAAGTCAGCAGTGCGCCGATGCCCGGCGGTGGCCTGGTGACGACCTTCACCGATGTGACCGAGGAGGAGCGTGGCAAGCAGACGGCGGTGGAGTACCGGCAGATCCTCGAGAGTGCGGTGGATGCGTTGGACGAGGCCTTCGTCATCTTCGATCGTGACGACCGTCTGTTCTACTGCAACGAGCAGTACCGCCAGATCTACCCGGCTTCGGCGGATCTGTTGGTCCCCGGTGCCCAGTTCGAGAGCCTGGTCCGGGAAGGTGTCCGGCGCGGACAGTACCCGGAGGCGCTGGGCAAGGAAGAGCAGTGGGTCGCTGAACGGCTGCAGGCGCACCGTGAGAACTACCGTGTCCACGTCCAACAGCTCGACACGGGCCGCTGGGTGCGCATCGTCGAGGCCCGCACGCCCGACGGCTACTACGTCGGTTTTCGCATCGACATCACCGAGCTCATGCAGGCCGTGCAGGCGGCGGAGATGGCGTCAGTGGCCAAGAGCAGCTTCCTAGCCAACATGAGCCACGAGATCCGCACGCCCATGAACGCCGTGCTCGGCATGCTCAAGCTGCTGCAGGGCACGCCGCTGAACATCGAACAGCAGGACTACCTGGCCAAGACGGACGGCGCGGCGCGCTCCCTGCTGGGGCTGCTCAATGACATCCTGGATTTCTCCAAGATCGAGGCCGGCAAGCTGACGCTGGATGCGCAGCCCTTCCGGGTCGAGGAACTGCTGCGCGAGCTGTCGGTGATCCTGTCGGCCAACGTCGGCAGCCGGCGGCTCGACGTGCTGTTCGATGTCGATCCCGCGGTGCCAGCCGCGCTGGTGGGCGATGCGCTGCGCCTCAAGCAGGTGCTGATCAACCTGGGTGGCAATGCCATCAAGTTCACCGAACGCGGCGAGGTGGTGCTGGCGGTGCAATTGCTGGAACGTCATGCCGATGGCGTGCGGCTGCGCATTGCGGTGCGCGACACCGGTATCGGCATCACGCCCGAGGCGCAGGCCCACATCTTCGACGGCTTCTCGCAAGCCGAGGCGTCGACGACGCGCCGCTATGGTGGCACCGGCCTGGGCCTGACCATCTCGCAGCGCCTGGTGCGGCTGATGGGCGGCGAGATCGCCCTGCAAAGCCAGCCGGGGGTGGGCAGCACCTTCTCCTTCGATCTCGACCTGCCGTTGGCCGGGGGCCTGGCCCGCGCCCGAGACGATGGGGGGAAGCTGCCGTCCTGGCTGAGCGAGGGCCACGGCGATGGCCACCGTGCGCCGCGGATGTTGCTGGTGGACGACCATCCGGCGGCGCTGGCCCTGCTGGCCCGCATGGGCCGGGCCCTGGGCTGGGAGGTCGACCAGGCCGCCGATGCCGAGCAGGCGCTGCAGCACATCGCGCAGCGCCATGCGGCGGGGCAGACCTATCTGGTGGCGCTGGTGGACGCCGGCTTGCCCCTGGGCAATGCGCGCGACCTGTGCCAGCGCATCCGGGAGCAGTCTGCAGACGCCGAGCGCTCGCCGCTGATCATCCTCACCGGCGGCAGCGGCTATGACGCCTTGCAGCAGCGCCAGCAGCAGGAGGCGGGGCTGGTCGACGGCTACCTCTTGAAGCCGCTGACCCAGTTGATGCTGCTGGATGCTGTGGTGGCGGCGGGCACTCGGCGCCGGCGTGCCGGTGGCGACACAGTGGCAGCCCAGCCCGGCGGGCGCCGCCTGCAGGGCCTGCGGGTGCTGGTGGTGGAAGACAATCGCATCAACCAGCAGGTGGCCGCGCAGCTGCTGCGCAGGGAGGGCGCCGAGGTGCAGTTGGCCGATGACGGCCGGCAGGGCGTGGACGCCGTGGCGGCGGCCGCTGCGGCCGGCGCGCAGTACGACGCCGTGCTGATGGACATGCAGATGCCGGTGATGGACGGACTGGCTGCCACCCGCGAGATCCGCAATGGTCTGCAACTCACTCGCCTGCCCATCATCGCCATGACGGCCAATGCCATGTCCGCCGACCGCAAGGCCTGCCTGGACGCCGGCATGAACGACCACGTGGGCAAGCCCTTCGAGCTGGACCACCTGGTGCACCTGCTGCTGCGGCGTACCGGGCGCAAGGCTGGCGCCGGTGGGGTGCAGCGGCCGGCAGGTGCGTCAACCACCGCCGGGCCGGGCGATAACGCTTCTGGGCCGCCGGTGCTCGACCGCGCGGGCGCCTTGCAGCGACTGGGTGGTGATGAGCGGCTGCTCGATGAACTGTCGGCCGCGTTTGTGGCCGACCTGGCACAGCTGCTGCCGGCCTGGGATCAGGAGCTGGCGCAGGCGGATCTGGACGCCGCGCGGCGGCGCATGCACTCGCTCAAGTCGAGTGCCGCCAGCCTGGGCGCCCTGAAGCTGTCGGCCACCGCTGCCGCGGCGGAACAGTTCTGTCGCGACGGGGCCGCGGTGCCCGGACGTGCGGCCATGCGGCAGCGCCTGCAGGTGGTGCTGGGTGAAACGTTGGCGGCGCTGGCGTCACACGGGGGGCGTGTCGCCGCGCAGATGGAACAGCCGGCAGACGTCGTGGCGGCGCTGCCAACGGCTGAACCGGCCCAGCGCCCGGCGATCGAGCGCCTGCTTGGCCTGCTGCGCAACGCCGACCTGGACGCGCTCGACGTGGTGGATGAGGTGCTCGCAGCGGCCGAGCCTGCGCAGAAGGCGGCCTGGGCGCCGCTGAAGGACGCCGTCGAGGCGATGGACTTCGAGCGCGCCAGCGTCCTGTGCGAGCGGGCGCTGGCGCAGGCCTGATTTTTAACGCCAAATCGGCATCCAGACCTTGCAGGTTGGGCGCGAGATGCTACTGAAACGATAGCGTCAACGACTCGCGCCCAGGGCCAGCGCGGCCGTGCGCGAGGCGGCCAGCGCCGCCGCATCCGGCACCTGTTGGGTGGGCCAGCCGGCCAGGTGTTGTTGGGCGAGGGTGCCGAGTGCAGCGATCCACTCCGGGCTGTCGTTCAGGCAGGGGATGTAGTGGAAGTCCTGGCCACCGGCGTGCAGGAAGGCCTCGCGCGCTTCTTGCGCAATCTCCTCCAGCGTCTCCAGGCAGTCGCTGGTGAAGCCGGGGCAGACCACGTCCACCCGCTTCACGCCCGCCTGCGCCAGCGCCACCAGCGTCGGCTCGGTGTAGGGCTCCAGCCACTTGGCCTTGCCGAAACGCGACTGGAAGGTCAGCTGGTACTGGTCGCGGCTTAGCCCCAGTTGCTCGGCCAGCAGGCGCGCCGTCTTGTGGCATTCGCAGTGGTAGGGGTCGCCCAGGTGCAGGGTGCGCTCGGGCACGCCATGGAAGCTCATGACCAGCTTGTCCGGCTGGCCGTGGGCCTGCCAGTAGGTGCGGATGCGCTGGGCCAAGGCGGCGATGTAGCCGGCATCGTCGTGGTAGCGGTTGACGAAGCGCAGCTCGGGGATGTTGCGCACCTTCCCGGCCCAGCCGTACACGGCATCGAACACGCTGGCGGTGGTGGTGGCGGAGTACTGCGGGTAGGCTGGCAGCACCAGCACGCGGGTGGCGCCCTCGGCCTTGAGGGCGTCGAGCTGTGCGGCAATCGACGGGTTGCCGTAGCGCATGGCATAGCGCACCGTGACGTGGTGCCCCTGGCGTACCAGCCAGTCCTGCAGGCCCTGGGCCTGCTTGTCGGTCCAGGCCTTGAGCGGCGAGCCATCCGGAGTCCAGATGCTGGCGTACTTGGCGGCCGACTTGGCCGGTCGCACGCGCAGGATGATGCCGTGCAGGATCAGCCACCAAATCGGCTTGGGGATCTCCACCACGCGGTGGTCACCGAGGAACTCGGCCAGGTAGCGGCGCAGGGCGGGCGCCGTCGGGGCATCGGGCGTGCCCAGGTTGCACAGCAGAATGGCCGTGCGCGGTGCCTGGCCATGGGTGTAGGAGGGTTCGGGTTGGAAGGCCATGCGCTATTCTCGCCCACCTATGCTCGACGCGACCCGGATCAAGGCTATTTCCCTCGACCTCGATGACACACTGTGGCCGATCTGGCCGGTGATCGAGCGTGCCGAACAGGTGCTGCAGGACTGGCTGCGGCCGCAGGCGCCCTTGACCGCGGCGTGGCTGGCCGATGCGGGGGAGCGCCAGGCGCTGCGCCAGGCCATCATGGCCGAGCGCCCTGACATCGGCCACGACCTGCGGCAGCTGCGCCAGGAACTGATCCACCGCGCCCTGCAACGCCATGGCGAGGACACGGCGCTGGTGCAGCCGGCGTATGAGGTGTTCTTTGCCGAGCGCCTGCGGGTGCAGCTGTACGACGATGCAGGCCCGGCGCTGGCCTGGCTGGCGGCGCGCTATCCGGTGGTGGCGGTCTCCAACGGCAATGCCGACGTGCACCACATCGGCCTGGGTGCGTACTTCCGGGCCCACCTGAGCGCGCAGGCCTTCGGTGTCGGCAAACCGGATGCGCGCATCTTCCACGCGGCGGCCGAGGCGGCCGGCGTGCAGCCACACGAGGTGCTGCACGTGGGGGACGACGCCGCGCTCGACGTGCTGGGGGCGCTCGGTGCCGGCCTGCAGACCGCCTGGGTCAACCGTGCCGGACACGACTGGCAGCACGCCTCGATGCGCCCGCATGCCACCGTGAGCGACATGGCGCAGCTGTGCGCCTTGTTGCAGCCTTCGTCGGTGCCGTAGCCGTTCAGCGCTGCGGCTGCAGCAACAGCGTGCTGCGCGCATGGGCGGCGACGTCGGCCGCGCTCAGGACCATGGGACGGTACTGGCCGGCGATGTAGGCCGCGGCCTGGTCGGCACGGTGCGGATCGAACAGCACGCCGCTCTGTCCCACCGGATTGATGCCCACCGCCCGGGCGGGGTCGGCAAAATCGATCAGGCGCCGGGTGGATGGGCCGTAGGTCACCGACCAGGGCGCCGGGCCGACGGCCTGGGCCAGGTTGTTCACCACCTCGCGGCCGCCTGGCGCCGGGAAGGGGCCGACGTCGAACAACAGGTTCAGCGGCTTTTGCTGCCCCAGCGCGTGCTTGTGGGTCACGGAGTGCGCCCGGCTCCAGGTCCAGCTCGCCGGCGTCTTGCCGAGTTCGCGCTGCAGGTGCTCGATGGTTGCGCGCCAGGCGTGCTGCAGGATGTCACGTCGCGTCTCCGCGGCCGGCGTGTCGCGCCGGTTCCACCAGGGCGAGGCGGCGTCGGCGGCCAGCCGCGGCAGCGCAAAGTCGAAGGCGCGGGTGCGCAGCAGGTTGGCAAACAGCGTTTCACCCAGCTCGTCGGCCATGGCGGCACGCGCCAGTTCGTAGACCAATTGGTGGAACAGCGTGGGGGCGATGCTGGCCAGGCCATGGCTGCCGTCCCACTCGGCCAGCTGCTCCAGCAGGGCGCGCTCGGTGCCGTCGACGACCACGGTGCGCAGCTCGGGCAGCAGGGCGCTGAGCACGCGCGGGCCGTAGCTGGTGCGGGCGTCGAGCTGCAGGGCCTGGTTGGCATTCAGGTCCCAGCGGCGCTCGGGTTCACGCAACAACTGGTCCAGCCGCTGCGCGCGTTCGTACAGGTTGTAGTAGCCCGGCACCGGCAGGCCGCTGCTGGGCGCCGGCTGGTGGTTGGCCGAGACGATGTAGCCGCGCGCCGGGTTTTCTTCCTGTGGGTTGTCCTGGAAGCGGTAGTAGCCCGGCTTGTCGGCTTCGCCACGCCCGGCGTCGAGGATGAAGGCCGGGTTCACGCCTTCGGGGCGCTGCGGCAGCTTGGCGGCGGCCCACCAGGCGATGTCGCCCGCGGTGTTGGCCCAGACGATGTTGAGGCCGGGCGCGTGGATCTTGCTGACCGCCGCCCGCGCCCGGGCGCGCGTGTCGGCGCGGTTGAGTTCGTAGAAGGCATCCAGCGTCTGGTTTTCGGTCTCGGTCCAAGCCCACCACATGGCGATCGGCGTGTTGCCCAGGGTGTCGGCAAAGGCGTCGTTCAGGATCGGCCCGTGCGGCGAACGCCGCAGGGTGAGGGACACAGGCGCCGCGCCCTTGACGGCGATGGTCTCGCTGCGGCTGCTCAGCGCTACCCACTGGCCCCGGTGCCAGACCTGCTGCGGGTTGGCGGGGTTGACCTTTTCCGCGACCAGGTCGATGTCGTCGTTCTGGAACATGGTCAGGCTCCAGCCGAACTGCGCGTTGTGGCCCAGCAGGGCGTAGGGGTTGAGCACCTGATGGTGGCCGTAGAGTTCGAAGCCGGGCGCCTTCAGGTGGGCTTCGTACCAGACCGCGGGCGCGGCGAAACTGATGTGCGGGTCACCGGCCAGCAAGGGCTTGCCGCTGACGGTGCGGCGCCCCGACAGCACCCAGGCATTGCTGCCTTCAAACATCGGTACCCCGGCCAGCGCCAGCGCGTTGTCGCTCAGCGTGGCCAGCCGGCTCAAGCCCTGCCAATCCTGGGGCTGCAGCGGCGTGGTGGCGCGGGCGCTGAGCGCTGTTTCGGCCAGCGGGCCGACCACGCCCAAGGGATGCCATTCCAGGTCGAAGGCGCGCAGGTAATCGGGGCCGAGCTGGTCGCGTACGAAGGTCAGCACCGGCTCGGTGCGGAAGGCGGCGGCAAAGCTGTAGGCCAGGTAGCCGGTGACGGCGAAGGTGTCCACCGGCGTGAAAGGGCGCGGCGTGATGCCGAGCAGTTCGAACTCCAGCGGCCGCGGCCGGCTGGCCTGGTACTGGTTGACGCCATCCAGATAGGCCAGCAGGCCACGCCAGGCCGGGCTGGTGCGGTCGGCACCGGCGACCACCGTCTCGGCGTGGGCGCGCAGCGCCAGGGTGCGGAACAGGCGGTCGGTCTCGACCAGCTTGGGGCCCAGGATTTCTGCCAGTTCACCGCGCGCCAGCCGGCGCACCATCTCCATCTGGAACAACCGGTCCTGCGCATGCACGTAGCCCAGCGCGCGGTACAGGTCCTCCTCATGCTTTGCCTGCAGGTGCGGGACGCCATAGTCGTCGTAGCTGACGCTCACCGGCGCCTGCAGATGCTGCAGGCTCAGCGTGCCGCTGCGCTGAGGCAGCTTGCCGCGGCCGTGCCAGAACAGGGCGGCGCCTGCAGCCAGGCCTCCCACAGTGAGCAGCACGACCAAGGTAATCAGGAGAATCTTGGCAAGACGTTTCATGGATGGCGGGGCATGGTGGAGACGGTCGGCCCGGGGTGGGGCCAGAGGATGGGGTCTGATTGTGAGGGAGCCAGCACCGGTCCGTCCATGCTCAGTGCCCGGCCTGCGGCAACTGCGCGACAGCCTGCAGGCCGCTGCGCACTGCGCCTTCCAGCGTGGCGGGGTAGGGGCCGACCACATAGTCGCCGCAGGCCAGCAGACCGGGAGCGATGGCCTGGGGTGGGCGCTGCAGACCGGGCGTGCAGGCAAAGGTGGCGCGCTTTTCCACCACGGTCTGCACCGGCTGCAGCGACAAGCCCAGTTGTGTCTGCGCCTGGCACAGCACCTGTGCCTGCAACTCATCACGCGGCAGCGTGCTGGCGCTGACGACGAAGGCCAGCAGGCCGGCCGGGCCATCGAGCTGGCCGCGGTCGAACACGAACTGCGCCGGCGCGCCCGGGGCGCCGTGCAACGCCAGCATGGGGGCCGGCAGGCGGGCGTCGGCGTCCCAGGCGTAGACGGTGGCAATGGCCTCGAACTGCAGCGCCCCGGCGGTGGCACACCAAACCGAGAGCTTGTCTGCTATTGATTCAGGAGCGATTGATGCAGATTCTGTAAGCATTTTGGCCGCATCGGAGGCCGAGGTGGCGAGCAGCACGGCGTCGAAGGGCTGGCCGTCGACCTGCCACTGCGCGCCCTGCGGCTGCAGCTGCGTGATCCGCGCGCCAGTCCGAAGCTCGCCGCCGTGTTGCTGCAGCCAGTGCGCGGCAGCGGCGGGAAACAGGGCCGTGAGGTCAGTACGCGGCAACAGCAGGTGCGAGCCACCTGCCACGCCGAAGAGGGCGTCCTGCAGCACGCGCAGGAAGACCTGGGCACTGGCACGCTCGGCCGGCGTGTTCAGGGCCGAGACGCACAGCGGCTCGATGAGTCGCTGCATGACCGGTGGCGCCAGTTCGCGGCACAGCTGCGCCACCGACACCTCGGCAGCGCATTGGAAGCCGGCACGCTGCCAGCGCAGGGCGGTGCGCAGCAGGCCCAGCCGCGCCGCGAGTGGCCAGCCGCGCGCCCGCGCGATGCCGACCAGTGCGTCCAGCGGGGCGGGCAGCCACGGCGAGTCCGGCAGGCGCAGGCCATGGCCGTCGGGGAACTGCAGCGTCAGCGGTCCCCGTTCCAGTGCAGCCGCAGGATCGACGCCGACCTCGCGCATCAGCTGCAGGCAGTCGGTATAGGCGCCGATCAGGATGTGCTGGCCATTGTCGAGCGTGACCTCGCGGCCGTCGGGCAGTGTGGCCGCCAGTGCGCGGGCGCGTCCGCCCAAGGTGCGCGCGGCCTCGAAGACGGTGACGGTGTGGCCGTCACGCGTGGCCTGCACCGCAGCGGCCATGCCGGCCCAGCCGGCGCCGATGACGGCAACGCGCATGTCAGGCACCCTCCGCCGTCAAGGGGGTCACAGCCTCCCCAACGCTTGCACCTTCCACGCCAGCCAGAGCTTGCGCAGCGGCGTGAGGCTCACGCGCTGGTGCAGCACCTGGAAATTGTCGCGCTCGATCTCGCGCAGCAGGGTGCGGTAGATGCTGGCCATCATCAGGCCGGGTTTCTGCGCGCGCCGGTCGGCTTCGGGCAGCAGGGCCAGCGCTTGGTCGTACAGGCGATGGGCGCGTTCGGCCTGGAACTTCATCAGCGCGGTGAAACGCTCCGAGTACTGGCGCTTGAGCAGCTCGTGCGCCTTGACGTCGAACTGCTGCAGCTCGTTCACCGGCAGGTAGATGCGGCCGCGCAGGGCGTCTTCACCGACGTCGCGAATGATGTTGGTGAGCTGGAAGGCCAGGCCCAGGGTATGCGCGTACTCGGTGGTTTGCGGTTCGGTCTGGCCGAATACGCGCGCCGCCACCTCGCCCACCACGCCGGCCACCAGGTGGCAGTAGCGCTGCAGGGCCGGGTAGTCGAGGTAGCGGGTCTGCTGCAGGTCCATCTGGCAGCCTTCGATGACGGCCAGCAGGTGGCGCGCCTCGATGCCGTAGTCCGCCGCCAGCGGCATCAGCGCCCGCATCACCGGGTGGGTGGGTTCGCCGGCATAGGCACGGGCCACCTCGGCTTGCCACCAGGCCAGCTTGGTCTGCGCCACACCGGGGTCGGAAACCTCGTCCACCACGTCGTCCACCTCGCGGCAGAAGGCGTAGAAGGCTGTGATGGCGGCGCGCCGCGGTGGCGGCAGGAACAGGAAGGCGTAATAGAAGCTGCTGCCGGAGGCGGCGGCTTTTTGCTGGACGTACTGCTCGGGCGTCATGACAGATGCAAAGTGGAGCCCGATTGTCACATCCACAGCGCGCGCCACAGCAGCACGGGGGCATCGAGGGCGGTGACTGTGGGGCGGGTCTGCAATAGGGCGTGCTCCAGCGCGGCGATCTTGTCGAGGATGCGCAGGCCGCCTTGCACCACCAGCCGCAGTTCCCAGCCAGCGCGGCCCGGCAGGCGGTGTACCAATGGGGCACCCTTTTGCATCATGGCCCTGGCCAAGTCGGCGTGATGCGCTATCAACTTGGTAGCTCTTGGCGTCTGCTGCAGGCCTTGCAGCTCGGCGCGTGTCACGCCGTAAGTGGCGCAGTCGGTGTCGGGCAGGTAGTGGCGGCCGCGCGGAATGTCGCGGCTCAGGTCCTGCCAGAAGTTGATCAGCTGCAGCGCGGTGCAGATGGCGTCGCTTTGCTCCAGGGAAGAGTCGTCTTGCACGCCGTACAGATGCAGCAACAGCCGGCCCACCGGGTTGGCCGAGCGCCGGCAGTAGTCCAGCAGCTCGGCCTGGTCGGCGTAGCCCGCGCCGTCGTGCGTCTTGCGCACGTCCTGCTCAAAGGCGTCCAGCAGGTCGGTGAGCAAAGGCAGTGGCAGCTGGTGGGCCTGCAGTACCGCCTGCAACGGCCCGAACACCTGCGGCCAGCGTGGCCCGGGCGGCTGGTTGGCCGCGACCGCCAGCAACTCGGCCCGGTAGGCGGCGAGCGCCGCCAGCCGCTCTGCGGCCTGGGCATTCCCCTCGTCGGCGATGTCGTCCGCCGTGCGGGCGTAGTGGTAGAGCGCCGCGATCGGCGCGCGCAGGTGCGGTGGGCACAGCCAGGACGCGACCGGGAAGTTCTCGTAATGCGTGATGGGCTGGGGCGACAGCGGTGACGGGGTGGCGGCGCGTGGGTTCACGGCGGGAATTGTCGCTTGGCTTGACAGGGATCAGGGTTTCACCTAAATTACTAACCGATCGGTCATTAACTACAGTTTTCCCTCGGATCTACCATGTCCACCACTCCCCCTCTTGCCCGGGCAGGGCGTCTACTGCCCTTGATGGTCTTCGCTGCGGCCAGCAGTGCCTTGCTGGTTGGCTGTTCCCGTCCGGCGCCGGCGGAAGAACCCATCCGCGCTGTCAAGGTGCTGACGGTCGGTGCCGGCACGCTGCAGTCGGCACTGGAATTTTCTGGCGAGATCCGGCCCCGCGTCGAATCGCGCCTGGGCTTCCGGGTGGGCGGCAAGCTGATCAAGCGGCAGGTGGAACTGGGCCAGCGCGTCAAGGCCGGCCAGGTGCTGGCGCAGCTCGATGCGCAGGACTACCAGCTGGCCGCCGACGCAGCGCAGGCCCAGCTGGGCGCTGCCGTGACCAACCGTGATCTGGCGGCGGCCGATTTCAAGCGCTTCAAGGAGCTGCGGGAGCAGAACTTCATCAGCGGCGCCGAGCTGGAACGGCGCGAGGCCACGCTCAAGGCTGCACAGGCCCAGGTGGACCAGGCGCAGGCGCAACTGAAGGCCCAGCGCAACCAGGGCGCGTATGCGACGCTGGTGGCCGATGCGGCCGGGGTGGTGACCGCCATCGAAGCCGAGGTGGGTCAGGTGGTCAGCGCCGGGCTGCCGGTGGTGCGCGTGGCACAGGACGGGCCGCGCGACGCGGTGTTCTCGGTGCCGGAGGACAAGGTCGCCATGGTGCGCCCCGGAGCGCCGGTGGAGGTACGTGTCTGGCCGGGCCAGAACGTGCTGCCGGGCAAGGTGCGTGAGGTGTCGGCCAGCGCCGACCCGGTGACGCGCACCTACCTGGTCAAAGTCGGCCTGGATGTAAAGGCGGCGGATGCGCCGCCGCTGGGCGCCACCGTGACCGCCTTGCCGAAGACCCAAGCACAAGCCGAGAGCGCGCCGGTGCTCAAGCTGCCGACCAGCGCCTTGCGCCAGGACGGTCAGGCCACCGCGGTGTGGGTGCTCGACCGCGCCAGCATGACGGTGAAATCGCAGCCGGTGCAGATTGCCACCGCCGACGGCAACGAGGCCGTGGTGGCCAGCGGTCTGCAGCCCGGTACCGTGGTGGTGGCGGCTGGCGTGCATGTGCTGTCGCCCGGCCAGAAGGTTTCGATCTATCAGGAAAAAACATCGGCGTCGCTGACCAGTCAAGCGCAGACTGCTATTGTTCCGGTAGCAAATGCGGCGGCTTCGGAAGCTCCGGGCAAGTGAGGCGGCCATGACGCAACAGCAGGAACCGACCGGCTTCAACCTCTCTCGCTGGGCCATCGAGCACCCGGCGCTGACGCGCTACCTGATGGTGGTGCTGATGCTGCTGGGCTTTGCGGCCTACTTCCAGCTCGGGCAGGACGAGGACCCGCCTTTCACCTTCCGGGCCATGGTGGTGCGCACCTACTGGCCGGGTGCGACGGCACAGCAGGTGGCCGAACAGGTGACCGACAAGATCGAGCGCACGCTGCAGGAAGTGCCGCACGCCGACAAGATCCGCAGCTACTCCAAACCAGGCGAGTCGCAGATCATCTTCCAGGTCAAGGACTCGACCAAGCCGGGCGAGGTGAGCGACCTCTGGTACACCGTGCGCAAGAAGGTGGGCGACATGCGCTACACCTTGCCCGCCGGCATCCAGGGACCGTTCTTCAACGACGAGTTTGGTGATGTCTACGGTGTGATCTACGCGCTGGAGGCCGATGGCTTCAGCAACGCCGAAGTGAAGCGCTTTGCCGACGACGTGCGCCAGCAGCTGCTGCGCGTGCCCGATGTGGCCAAGGTCGAGCTGTTTGGTGTGCAGGACGAGAAGCTCTACATCGAGCTGTCGCAGAAACGCCTGGCCCAGCTGGGCCTGGACATGAATCAGGTGCTGGCCCAGCTCGGCCAGCAGAACGCGGTGGAGAGCGCTGGCGCGGTACAGACGCCGCTGGACGTGGTGCAGGTGCGCGTGGCCGGCCAGTTCGAGGCGGTGGAGCAGCTGCGTGCCATGCCGATCCGCGGCAGCTCGGGCAACCAGCTGCGCCTGGGCGACATTGCCGAGGTCAAACGCGGTTATGCCGACCCGGCTTCCATCAAGGTGCGACACCAGGGCAAGCAGGTGATTGCGCTGGGTATCTCCATGGCCAAGGGCGGCGACATCATCCGCCTGGGCAAGTCGCTCAAAAGTGCGGCGGCTGGCATTGAGGCCACGCTGCCGGCCGGCGTGCAGCTGGTGCAGCTGCAGGACCAGCCCAAGGCGGTGGCACGTTCGGTGAACGAATTTGTTGGCGTGCTGATCGAGGCGGTGGTGATCGTGCTGCTGGTGAGCTTCATCAGCCTGGGCTTTCACCGGCGTGACGGTGAGCCGCGACTGTGGAAGCGCTACTACGTCGACATCCGCCCCGGCCTGGTGGTGGCCATCACCATTCCGCTGGTGCTGGCGCTGACCTTTCTGGGCATGCAGTACTGGGGCATCGGTCTGCACAAGATCTCGCTCGGCTCGCTCATCATCGCATTGGGACTGCTGGTGGACGACGCCATCATCGCGGTGGAAATGATGGTGCACAAGATCGAGGAGGGCTACGACAAGGTCCGCGCCGCCACCTTCGCCTACGAGATCACCGCCATGCCCATGCTGACCGGCACGCTGATCACCGCAGCCGGCTTCCTGCCCATCGGGATCGCCAAGTCAGGCGTGGGCGAGTACACCTTCGCCATCTTCGGTGTCACCACGTTGGCGCTGGTGCTGAGTTGGCTGGTGTCGGTCTACTTCGTGCCCTACCTGGGCACCATCTTGTTGCGGGCCAGGCCGCCCAAGCAGGAGCATCCGCACGAACTGTTCGACGGTGTGTTCTACGTCCATTTCCGCCGCGTGCTCAACTGGTGCGTGGAGCACCGCTGGATCACCATCGGCATCACGCTGCTGACCTTTGCGCTGGGCATCGTCGGTATGGGCAAGGTGCAGCAGCAGTTCTTCCCCGATTCCAGCCGGCCGGAGATTCTGGTCGAACTCTGGTACCCGGAGGGCACCTCGTTTGCCGCCAATGAGGAAGTGACCCAGCGCGCGGAGCGGCGCATCATGGCCGAGCCGGGCGTGGAGTCGGTCAGCACCTGGGTCGGCTCGGGCGTGCCGCGTTTCTACCTGCCGCTGGATCAGGTGTTCCCGCAGACCAATGTGTCGCAGCTGATCATCATGCCGACGGACCTGAAGACGCGCGAGGCGCTGCGCATCCAGCTGCCGGCCTTGCTGGCGCAGGAGTTCCCCGAGATACGAGGCCGCGTCAAGCTGTTGCCCAACGGGCCGCCGGTGCCGTACCCGGTGCAGTTCCGCGTCGTCGGACCTGATCCGGCCGTGTTGCGTTTCCGCGCCGACGAGGTCAAGGCCGTGCTGCGCGAAAGCGCCAACACGCGTGGCGTCAACGACAACTGGAACGAGTCGGTCAAGGTGATGCGGCTGGAGGTGGACCAGGCCAAGGCACGCGCCTTGGGCGTGAGCAGCCAGGCCATTGCCCAGGCCTCGCGCACCCTGCTGTCCGGCACCCCGGTGGGCCAGTACCGTGAGGGTGACAAGCTGATCGACATCGTGATGCGCCAGCCGCTGGAGGAGCGTGACGCCATCACCGACCTGGGCAACGCCTACCTGCCGACGGCCAGCGGTCGCTCCATCCCGCTGACGCAGATCGCCAAGCCGGTCTTCACCTGGGAGCCGGGCGTGATGTGGCGCGAGAACCGCGACTACGGCATCACGGTGCAGAGCGACGTGGTGGAGGGCCTGCAGGGCGCCACCGTGACGGCCGAGCTGTTGCCGAGCCTGCGCGCGCTGGAAGCCAAGTGGAAGGCGGCTGGCCTGACCGGCTACCGCATTGACGTCGCCGGCGCCGTGGAGGAGAGCAGCAAGGGCCAGGGCTCGATCGCCGCCGGCGTGCCCATCATGCTCTTCATCACCTTCACGCTGCTGATGCTGCAGCTGCAGAGCTTCAGCCGCGCCATGCTGGTGTTCCTGACCGGCCCGCTGGGCATGGCCGGCGTGGCAGGCGCGCTGCTGGCGCTGAACCGGCCGTTCGGCTTCGTGGCGCTGCTGGGGGTGATCGCGCTCATGGGCATGATCCAGCGCAACTCGGTGATCCTGATCGACCAGATCGAGCAGGACCGCGCCAAAGGCATTCCAGCCTGGGATGCGATCGTGGACAGTGCGGTGCGCCGCATGCGCCCCATCGTGCTGACCGCCGCCGCCGCCGTGCTGGCCATGATCCCGTTGTCACGCTCGGTGTTCTGGGGCCCGATGGCCGTGGCCATCATGGGCGGCCTGATCGTCGCTACTCTGCTGACCCTGCTGGCT
>CALRMF020000026.1:0-17062 GCA_943369035.1 Curvibacter sp. AEP1-3 | reverse complement strand
CTGAGCTACCCGCAGTTCGACTTCACCGTCACCACCATCGACGGCCCCAAGACCTTCCATTTCGGCCTCAACGTCTACATGTTCACCGCCCTGATGTTCATCCTCGGCATTGCCTGGGCCTTTGGCAAGGCCAGCGTATTCAAGTACATCAGTGACGACTACCCCACCAACATCGGCACCATCAGCGGCATCGTCGGCCTGGCCGGCGGCCTGGGTGGTTTCGTGCTGCCCATCCTGTTCGGCGCCCTGCTGGACATCACCGGCATCCGTTCCAGCGCCTTCATGCTGATGTACGGCGTGGTCTGGGTGTCACTGATCTGGATGTACTGGACCGAGGTGCGCCGCGCCGAAGTCATGGGCGCCAAAGCCACAGCCTTCAGCCTCAAGGGCTGACCTCTCCCCTTTTTCCAAGGAACCATCATGAACACCACCACCCGGGAATCGGGCGCCACCCTCACCGACTGGCGCCCCGAGGACGAGCAGTTCTGGGAAAGCACCGGCAAGAAAACAGCCTACCGCAACCTCTGGATTTCGGTGCCGGCGCTGCTGTGCGGCTTCGCCATCTGGGGCATGTGGGGCATCATCACCGTGCAGATGCTCAACCTGGGCTTTCCCTTCAGCCAGGCCGAGCTCTTCACGCTGACCGCCATTGCCGGCCTGGCCGGCGCCACCATGCGCATCCCGGCGTCCTTCCTGATCCGGCTGGCCGGCGGGCGCAACACCATCTTCCTGACCACCGCCATGCTGCTGGCACCGGCCATCGGCACTGGCATCGCGCTGCAGCACAAGGACTGGCCGCTGTGGGTGTTCCAGCTCATGGCGCTGTGGTCGGGCGTGGGCGGTGGCAACTTCGCCTCCTCGATGTCCAACATCGGCACCTTCTTCCCCAAGCGCCTGCAGGGCACGGCACTGGGCCTGAATGCCGGCCTGGGGAACTTCGGCGTGACCACCATGCAGATCGTGATCCCGCTGGTGATGACGGTCTCCATCTTCGGTGCCTTCGGCGGTGAATCGATGACGCTGGTGAAGGACAGCGGCTGGATCTTCGGCAAGATCGCCGCCGGCACGCCGACCTACATCCAGAACGCCGGCTTTGCCTGGCTGCTCTCGCTCGTGCCCCTGTCCATCCTGTGCTGGTTCGGCATGAACAACCTGAAGACGGTCACCCCAGGCGTGGACAACAGCCTGACCAGCACCCTCGGCGCCTTCCTCAAGATCGTCTGGCTCTACACCCTGTCCTTCCTGCCGGCCGGTGTCGGCCTGTACCTCTACCTGCCGGCGCCCACGGGCCTGGGCCTGCTCAACATGTGGGTAGCCATGCCGCTGATCATCGTCAGCACGCTGTTGGTGATGAAGCTCACCGCCTTCGGCACCATGAAGGAAAACATCGACAAGCAGTTCGCCATTTTTCGCGACAAGCACACCTGGTCGATGACGGCCCTGTACATCGTGACCTTCGGCAGCTTCATCGGCTTCTCGATGGCACTGCCACTGTCCATCACCGTGATCTTCGGCAGCACGCACACCCTGGATGCCGCCACCAACGCCTGGGTGCACGCCAAGAACCCCAACGCCCCCAGTGCCCTGACCTACGCCTGGATCGGCCCCTTCGTCGGCGCCGCCGTGCGGCCCATCGGCGGCTGGGTTTCGGACAAGGTGGGCGGCTCCATCGTCACGCAGATCATCTCGGCGGTGATGGTGGTGGCCTCGGGCGCGGTGGGCTACATCATGCTGCAGGCCTACCAGTCGGCCACGCCCGAGCAGTACTTCACCACCTTCATGGTGCTGTTCGTGGTGCTGTTCACCGCCACCGGCATCGGCAACGGTTCCACCTTCCGCACCATCGCCGTGATCTTCGACCGCCAGCAGGCCGGTCCGGTGCTGGGCTGGACCTCGGCCATCGCCGCCTATGGCGCCTTCGTCGCACCGGTGGTGATCGGCGCCCAGATCAAGGCCGGCACGCCGCAGTTCGCCATGTACGGCTTCGCCGTCTTCTACGCCCTGTGCCTGGTGCTGAACTGGTGGTTCTACCTGCGCAAGAACGCCTACGTGAAGAACCCCTGAACGCAATAACGAATTTCTAGGAGGCTGACATGAGCCATTTTCTCGACCGACTGAGCTATTTCTCGCAACCCAAGGAGTCGTTCGCCAACGACCACGGCGTCACCACCGGCGAAGACCGGACCTGGGAGGACGCCTACCGCAACCGCTGGGCACACGACAAGATCGTGCGTTCCACCCACGGCGTGAACTGCACCGGCTCCTGCTCGTGGAAGATCTACGTCAAGGGCGGCATCGTCACCTGGGAGACCCAGCAGACCGACTACCCGCGCACGCGCTGGGACATGCCCAACCATGAGCCACGCGGCTGCGCCCGCGGCGCCAGCTACAGCTGGTACCTGTATTCGGCCAACCGCGTGAAGTACCCCATGGTGCGTGGCCGCCTGCTCAAGCTCTGGCGCGAAGCCCGTTTGACCTACGGCCCGGTAGAGGCCTGGGAATCGATCGCCTCCAACAACGCCAAACGCAAGGAGTACCAGAGCGTACGCGGTCTGGGCGGCTTCGTACGCTCCAGCTGGGACGAGGTCAACGAGATGGTCGCCGCGGCGAACATCTACACCATCAAGAAACACGGACCGGACCGCGTGATCGGCTTCTCGCCCATTCCGGCCATGTCCATGATCAGCTACGCAGCGGGTTCGCGCTACCTGTCGCTGCTGGGCGGCGTGTGCATGAGCTTTTACGACTGGTATTGCGACCTGCCGCCGGCTTCTCCCCAGATCTGGGGCGAGCAGACCGACGTGCCCGAGTCGGCCGACTGGTACAACTCCACCTACATCATCGCCTGGGGCTCCAACGTGCCGCAGACGCGCACGCCGGACGCCCACTTCTTCACCGAGGTGCGCTACAAGGGCGCCAAGACGGTGGCCGTGACGCCGGACTACGCCGAGATCTCCAAGCTGGCCGACATCTGGATGCACCCCAAGCAGGGCACCGACGCGGCGATGGCCATGGCCATGGGCCACGTCATCATGAAGGAGTTCTACTTCGACAAGCCCAGCGCCTACTTCGACAACTACGCCCGCCGCTACACCGACCTGCCCATGCTGGTCATGCTGAAGGAGCAGAAGGCGCCGAACGGCGAGACCATCCTGGTGCCCGACCGCTACGTGCGCGCGAGCGACTTCAACGGCAAGCTCGGCCAGGCCAACAACCCCGAGTGGAAGACAGTGGCCTTCAGTGAGGACGGCAAGGTGGTGCTGCCGCAAGGCGCCATCGGTTTCCGCTGGGGCCCGGACGGCCGTGCCGATGCCGGCCAGTGGAACCTGGAAGCCAAGGAAGCGCGCCACGGCAACGAGGTCAAGCTCAAGCTGTCGGCGATGGAAGGCAACGCCAGCCCGCAAACGGCCAAGGTGGGCTTCCCCTACTTCGGCGGCATCGAGCATGAGCACTTCCCGAACAACACCGCCGGCGCCGGCAGCAGCAACGTGATGGTGCGCACCGTGCCGGTGACGCGCATCTCGCTCGGCAAGGAAGGCGACAAGCGGGAGGCCCTGGTGGCCACCGTGTTCGACCTGCAGGCTGCCAACTTCGGCATCGCCCGCGGCCTGGCCGGCGAGAACGCCGCGCGCAACTTCGACGACGACACGCCCTACACCCCGGCCTGGCAGGAAAAGATCACCGGCGTGCCGCGCCAGCAGCTCATCACCGTGGCACGCCAGTTCGCCGAGAACGCCGACAAGACCGAGGGCAAGTCCATGGTCATCATCGGCGCGGCCATGAACCACTGGTACCACAGCGACATGAACTACCGCGGCATCATCAACATGCTGATGCTGTGCGGCTGCATCGGCAAGAGCGGTGGCGGCTGGGCGCACTACGTGGGCCAGGAGAAGCTGCGCCCGCAGACCGGCTGGACCGCGCTGGCCTTCGCGCTGGACTGGGTCCGCCCGCCGCGCCAGCAGAACAGCACCAGCTTCTTCTACGCCCACACCGACCAGTGGCGCTACGAAAAGCTAACCATGAGCGAAGTAATCTCGCCGCTGGCCGACAAGAAGGCGTTTGGCGGCAGCATGATCGACTACAACGTGCGCGCCGAACGCATGGGCTGGCTGCCGAGCGCACCCCAGCTGCAGACCAACCCGATGCAGGTGGTGAAGGACGCCGTGGCCGCGGGCCTGGACCCGAAGGACTACACCGTCAAGGCGCTCAAGGACGGCAGCCTGAAGATGAGCTGCGAGGATCCGGACCACCCGGCCAACTGGCCGCGCAACATGTTCGTCTGGCGCTCCAACATCCTGGGCTCGTCCGGCAAGGGGCATGAGTACTTTCTCAAGCACCTGCTGGGCACCAGCCATGGTGTGCAGGGCAAGGACCTGGGCAAGGACGAGGCCAAGCCGGAGGAAGTGGTGTGGCACGAGCAGGCGCCCGAAGGCAAGCTGGACCTGCTGGTCACGCTGGACTTCCGCATGAGCACGACCTGCCTGTACTCGGACATCGTGCTGCCCACAGCCACCTGGTACGAGAAGAACGACCTCAACACCAGCGACATGCACCCCTTCATCCACCCGCTGTCCACTGCGGTGGACCCGGCTTGGCAGAGCAAGAGCGACTGGGAGATCTACAAGGGCTTCGCCAAGAAGGTGAGCGAACTCTGCGTCGGCCACCTGGGCGTGGAGCGCGAGATGGTGCTGAGCCCGCTGATGCACGACAGCCCGGCCGAACTGGCCCAGCCCTTCGAGGTGAAGGAATGGAAGAAGGGGGAGTGCGACCTGATTCCCGGCAAGACTGCGCCGAACATGATGGTCGTCGAGCGCGACTATCCCAACCTCTACAAGCGTTTCACGGCCCTGGGCCCCCTGATGGGCAAGGTCGGCAACGGCGGCAAGGGCATCGCCTGGAACACCCAGACCGAGGTCAAGCAGCTCGGCGAACTCAATGGCGTGGTGAAGGCGGTGGGCGCCACCTGCGGCATGCCGAAGATCGAGAGCGACATTGACGCCTGTGAAGTGGTGCTGCAGCTGGCGCCGGAGACCAACGGGCACGTGGCCGTGAAGGCCTGGGAAGCCCTGGGCAAGCAGACCGGCCGCGACCACACCCACCTGGCCCTGTACCGCGAGGACGAGAAGATCCGTTTCCGCGACATCCAGGCCCAGCCGCGCAAGATCATCTCCAGCCCGACCTGGAGCGGGATCGAAAGCGAGACCGTGTCCTACAACGCCGGCTACACCAATGTGCACGAGCTGATCCCGTGGCGCACCCTGACCGGTCGCCAGCAGTTCTACCTGGATCACCCGTGGATGCTGGCCTTCGGCGAGAACCTGTCCAGCTACAAGCCGCCGGTGGACCTGAAGACCACGGCGGGCATCCACGGTGTCAAGCCCAACGGCAACACCGAGATTCTGCTGAACTTCATCACGCCGCACCAGAAGTGGGGCATCCACTCCACCTACAGCGACAACCTGCACATGCTGACGCTCAACCGCGGCGGCCCGGTGATCTGGCTCAGCGAGGACGACGCCAAGGCGGCCGGCATCGAGGACAACGACTGGGTCGAGCTGTTCAACATCAACGGCGCCATTGCGGCGCGGGCGGTGGTGAGCCAGCGCGTCAACCCGGGCATGGTCATGATGTACCACGCACAGGAGAAGATCATCAACACCCCGGGGTCGGAGATCACCGGCGCACGCGGCGGCATCCACAACTCGGTGACGCGCATCGTGCTCAAGCCCACGCACATGATCGGCGGCTACGCGCAGTTCAGCTACGGCTTCAACTACTACGGGACCATCGGCACCAACCGCGACGAGTTCGTGGTGGTACGCAAGATGAACAAGGTGGACTGGCTGGATGGAGAGAACCCCCTGAGTCGCTACGCGACTTCCCCCTGAAGGGGGACGCTCCCGGTGGACCGGCGAAGCCGGTTCCACGGGAGCCCTGACGCAAGCACAACTCAGTTCAAGAAAGAGAGTTCGACATGAAAGTACGCGCACAAATCGGCATGGTGCTGAACCTGGACAAGTGCATCGGCTGCCACACCTGTTCCGTCACCTGCAAGAACGTCTGGACCAGCCGCAAGGGCATGGAGTACGCCTGGTTCAACAACGTCGAGACCAAACCCGGCATCGGCTATCCCAAGGAATGGGAGAACCAGGACAAGTGGAATGGCGGCTGGGTCCGCAAGGCCAATGGCAGCATCGAGCCGCGCCAGGGGGCGAAGTGGAAGCTGCTGATGAAGATCTTCGCCAACCCCAACCTGCCGCAGATCGACGACTACTACGAGCCCTTCACCTTCGACTACGACCACCTGCAGTCGGCGCCCGAGATGAAGGCCGCGCCGACAGCACGACCACGCAGCCTGATCACCGGCCAGCGCATGGAGAAGATCGAGTGGGGCCCGAACTGGGAAGAAATCCTCGGGGGCGAGTTCAGCAAGCGTTCGAAGGACAAGAACTTCGACGACGTGCAGAAGGACATCTACGGTCAGTTCGAGAACACCTTCATGATGTACCTGCCGCGCCTGTGCGAGCACTGCCTGAACCCGGCGTGCGTGGCGAGCTGCCCCTCAGGCTCGATCTACAAGCGCGAGGAAGACGGCATCGTGCTGATCGACCAGGACAAATGCCGCGGCTGGCGCATGTGCGTCAGCGGCTGCCCCTACAAGAAGATCTACTACAACTGGGAGTCGGGCAAGGCCGAGAAGTGCATCTTCTGCTACCCGCGCATCGAGGCCGGCCAGCCCACCGTGTGTT
Source organism: Curvibacter sp. AEP1-3 (assembly GCA_943369035.1). Taxonomy (GTDB): domain Bacteria; phylum Pseudomonadota; class Gammaproteobacteria; order Burkholderiales; family Burkholderiaceae_C; genus Hylemonella. The sequence goes on along the minus strand of CALRMF020000026.1, from coordinate 10,310 downwards.
CCGAGACCTGCGTCGGCCGCATCCGCTACCTCGGCGTGCTGCTCTATGATGCCGACCGCATCCAGGAAGCCGCCAGCGTGGAGCACGACCGCGATTTGTACAACGCCCAGCTCGACATCTTCCTCGATCCCAACGACCCGAAGGTAATCGAGCAGGCGCGCGCCGACGGCATTCCCGATGCGTGGATGGAAGCCGCGCGCAAGAGCCCGGTCTACAAGATGGCAGTGGAGTGGAAGGTGGCCCTGCCGCTGCACCCCGAGTACCGCACCCTGCCCATGGTCTGGTACGTGCCGCCGCTGTCGCCCATCACGGCGGCCGCCAACGCAGGCCAGATCGGCGTCAATGGCGAGATCCCGGACGTCAAGCAGCTGCGCATTCCGGTCAAGTACCTGGCCAACCTGCTGACGGCCGGCGACACCATGCCGGTGGAGAGGGCCCTGGAGCGCATGCTGGCCATGCGCGCCTATCAGCGCAGCAAACACGTGGAAGGCCGCGTCGACACCGCAGCGCTGCAGCAGGTGCAGATGACCGAAGCCGAGGTGGAGGACATGTACCACGTGATGGCGATTGCCAACTATGAGGACCGCTTTGTCATCCCGAGCACGCACCGTGAGTACGCCGAGAACGCCTTCGACGTGCGCGGCGGCTGCGGCTTCTCCTTCGGCAACGGCTGCTCCGAAGGCAGCAGCGATGCGAGCCTCTTTGGTGGCTCAAAACGTAGAACGATCCCCATCAAGGCGGAGGTATAGATATGGCACACCCCCAAGCTGCGCGCACTGCGTGTCGCTCCGCTACCCCCCTTGCAGGGGGCAACGCCAGCGGCCCGGCGAAGCCGGTTCCACGGCGTTTCCCGGTTGCTGCCTCTGGTGCATCACTGTTTCCTCTTTCGGTGGAGGAGTAATTCCATGCCAAGTAATTCTTCCCTGACCCTGCGCGTGCTGGCGCGCCTGCTGTCCTATCCCGACGCCGAGCTGCGCGCCCACCTGGGCGAGCTGCAGGCCGCCTTACACAGTGAGTGCGCACTCGGCGCCGCTCGGCAGGCCGAGCTGGACGCCCTGATGCGCAGTCTGACTACCCGCGACCCGATCGAGGCCGAGGCCGACTACGTGCAGCTGTTCGACCGCGGGCGCAGCACCTCGCTGCACCTGTTCGAGCATGTGCACGGCGACAGCCGCGACCGCGGCCCGGCCATGATCGACCTGGCCCAGACCTACGAAAAGGCCGGCCTGTACCTGGCCGAAGGCGAACTGCCCGACTACCTGCCGGTAGTGCTGGAGTTCGTCTCCACCCAGCCCGCCAAGGAGGCACGCGCCTTCCTCGGCGAGATGACGCACATCCTGCAGGCCATCTTCAGCGCGCTGCTCAAGCGCGAGAGCCCCTACGCCAGCGTGCTGGGCGCGCTGCTGGAGATCGCCGGCGAACGCGCCCAGGCCGTCAAGGTGGCCGAGGAACCGCCGCTGGATGAGAGCTGGGAGGAGCCGGTCGCTTTTGGCGGCTGCTCCACCGAAGGGCAGGCCAAGCCCGGCCAGCCCCAGCCGATTCGCATCGTCAAGAACGAAGCCCGCCGCCCCAACGCGGCGCAAGGAGTTTGACAATGAGCTACCTCAACCAATTCATCTTCGGCATCTATCCCTACATCTGCCTCACGGTCTTCCTGCTCGGCAGCCTGGTGCGCTTCGACCGCGACCAGTACTCCTGGAAGAGCGATTCCTCGCAACTACTGAAAGCCGGCCAGCTGCGACTGGGCAGCAACCTGTTCCACCTCGGCATCCTGTTCCTGTTCTTCGGCCACACGGTGGGCATGCTGACGCCCCACTTCGTCTATGAGCCCTTCATGACGGCCGGCGCCAAGCAGCTGATGGCCATGATCTCCGGCGGTGCCTTCGGCCTGCTGGGCTTCATCGGCGTGACGCTGCTGCTGCACCGCCGCCTCGCCGAGCCGCGCATCCGTGCCACCAGCAAGACCAGCGACATCGTGCTGCTGCTCCTGCTTTGGCTGCAGTTCGCCCTGGGCCTGGCCACCATCCCGCTGTCGGCCCAGCACCTGGACGGCGGCATGATGATGAAGCTGGCCGAATGGGCGCAACGCATCGTAACTTTCCGCGGCGGCGCCGTGGAGCTGCTGGCCGAGGCCGGGTGGGTCTTTAAGGCGCACATGTTCCTGGGTATGAGCATCTTCCTGATCTTCCCCTTCACCCGTCTGGTGCACGTCTGGAGCGGCTTTGCCTCGGTCGCCTACCTCGCGCGCCCCTATCAGGTGGTGCGCAGCCGCCGCTTGAACCTGCCGGCCGGCCACAACCTGCCGCGCCAGCCGGGCGCCCGCGTCTGAGGAGGCTGTCATGAGTGGATGTTCCCCCAGCTGCGGCTGCACCGATATCGCCACGGCCGTACCGCTGGCCCGCGTCAATGGCGTGGCGCTGCACGCGGCCAGCGAACGACTGACGGAGGACGAACTGCGCCAGCGTGCCTGCACCGAGCTGCTGCGCCAGGCCGCGCAGCGCACTGGCCTGCTGGCCGTGGCTGACATCGCCACGGACGGCGTGCCCAGCGAAGCTGCGGTGCAGGCCATCGAACAGCTGCTGGAACAGCACCTGCAGGTGCCCGAACCGTCCGAGGAGGCCTGCCGTCGCCACTTTGCTGCGCATGCGGCGCGTTACCGGATCGGTGAACGCGCCCGCGTGCGCCATATCCTGTTCGCCGTGACACCCGGCGTCGACGTCACGGCGCTGCGCAAGCGCGCCGAAGGCACCTTGCTCGACGTGCGCAGCCACGACGGTACCGATGACCCCTTCCCGCAGGCCGCGCGCACGCTGTCCAACTGCCCCAGTGGCCAGGAAGGCGGCGAGCTGGGCTGGCTGACGGCGCAGGACTGCGCGCCCGAGTTCGCGCGCGAGATCTTCGGTCAGACCGAGGTCGGCGTGCTGCCGCGCCTGGTGCACAGCCGCTTCGGCCTGCACGTGGTCGACGTCCAGCAGCGCGAAACCGGCATCGACCAGCCCTTCGACGCGGTGCAGGGTGCCGTAGCCATGACGCTGCGCCAGCAGGCCTACTACACGGCGCTGCGCCAGTACCTGGCCTTGCTGGCCGGACAGGCCGAGCTGGAAGGCGTGGAACTCGACGCTGCAGACACACCGCTTGTGCAGTGAATCCCTGATCCATGCCCGACGAACTGCTGGAGCGGCTGCGCCGCTTTCATGACCAGACCTTCCCCGGCATCCAGGACCAGTTCCAGGATCTGGTCACCCACGGCCAGCATCCCACGATCCTGTTCATTGGCTGCTCCGACTCGCGGCTGGTGCCGTACCTGCTGACCGGTACCGGCCCGGGCGACCTGTTCATCGTGCGCAATGTGGCGGCTTTCGTGCCGCCGCACGATGGCATGCTGCCCGTGCGCGCAGAGCCGGGCACTGCCGAGGGCACCTACCTCGGCAAGGCCCGCTGGACGGGCTACCACGGCACGGCTGCGGCGATCGAGTTCGCCGTGCTCAACCTCAAGGTCTCGCACATCGTGGTCTGCGGCCACAGCCATTGCGGCGGCATCCGCGCGCTCTACGAAGGCGTGCCGCCCGAGGCCATCAACCTGGCGGCCTGGCTCGACCTGGGTCGCGAAGCCGTGCTGCCGGTACAGGTCAGCCCGGAGGCGCTGCGCCGCACCGAACAACGCGCCGTGATCCTGCAGCTCGAACGCCTGATGGGCTACCCCATGGTGCGCGATCGGGTCGAGCAGGGCAAATTGGCCCTGCACGGCTGGCACTACGTGATCGAGGACGGCGAGGTGCATGTCTTCGACGTCAAGACCGGGCAGTTCCTGCCCGCCTCCACCGCCCCCCACAGCGGCACCGGGCCCTACCAGGATGCGGACGACGGCATGGCCAGTCCGCTCTTCAATGAGATCGACGCCAGCTACGCCCGCGGCGCGTGAGCCGGACTACCGCGGGCAGGGCAAACACATGAGGAAATCCGCATGAACATCAAGAACCTGAACATCGGCACCCGACTGGGACTCGGATTCGGCCTGCTCATCCTCATGCTGCTGGGGACCGTCGCCGTCGCGTTGCTGCGCCTGGGCCAGGTGGAGGCCATCAACACCCGCATCATCGAGAAGGAATGGGTCAAGGCCGAAGCGGCCAATGTGATCAACGCCACCACCCGGGCCAATGCCCGCCGCACCATGGAACTGCTGATCGTGGACGATCAGCAGCGGCAGGCGACCATCAAGCAGCACATTGCCGACAACAAAAAGACCATCGACGTCGCGCTGGAGACGCTGGAACAGCAGATCTACCTGCCCGAGGGGAAGGCGCTGCTGGCACAGCTCAAGGAGGCGCGGGGCAAGTACGTGGTCTCCTTCAGCCGTGTCGTCAAGCTGGTGGAGGCGGGCAACAAGGAAGAGGCCATGCGGGTGATGAACGGCGAAACGCTGCCGCTGCTGGATGCCTTGCAGGCCCCCATCAACCAGCTGACCGAGCTGCAGCAGCGCCTGGTGGCGAGCAGCAGCGAGGAGCTGGACCGCAGCATCCGCGCCGCCCGCATGCTGATGCTTGGGTTGGGCGTGACGGGCCTGGTCTTCGGCCTGTTGTTCGCATGGTGGGTCACCCGCTCCATCACCCGCCCCTTGAGCGAGGCTGTGCAGGTGGCGCGCACGGTGGCCAGCGGCGACCTCGGCAGCGAGATCCGCGTCGAGACGCGTGACGAGACCGGCCAGCTGCTGCAGGCTCTGCAGGACATGAACAGCAGCCTGTCGCGCATCGTGCAGCAGGTGCGTCAAGGCGCCGATGCCATGGCCACTGCCACCAGCCAGATCGCCGCCGGCAACATCGACCTCTCGGCCCGTACCGAAGAGCAGGCCAGTGCGCTGGAAGAGACTGCCGCGTCCATGGAGCAGTTGTCGGCCACGGTGAAGAACAACGACGCCAGCAGCCAGCATGCCAGCCAGCTGGCTGAATCGGCCGCCAACGTCGCCGTCAAGGGCGGTGACCTGGTGGGCCAGGTGGTGCACACCATGGAGGCCATCGACAGCTCCTCCAAGCGCATTGCAGACATCATCGGCCTGATCGACGGCATCGCCTTCCAGACCAATATCCTGGCGCTCAATGCCGCGGTGGAAGCCGCGCGCGCCGGCGAGCAGGGCCGCGGTTTTGCCGTGGTGGCCGGCGAGGTGCGCAGCCTGGCCGGGCGCAGCGCCGAGGCGGCCAAGGAGATCAAGGCCCTGATCAGTGAATCGGTCGGCAATGTCAGCCAGGGTTGCACCCTGGTCGAGCAGGCCGGCAGCACCATGGATGAGATCGTGGTGCACGTGCGCCGCGTGGCCGACCTGATGCGCGAGATCACCACCGCCAACCACGAACAGGCCTCGGGTATCGGCCAGGTCAACCAGGCCGTGGCGCAGATGGACCAGGTCACGCAGCAGAATGCCGCGCTGGTCGAGGAGGCAGCGGCTGCCGCCCAGTCGCTGGAGGAGCAGGCCAAGACGCTGGTACGCGAGGTCAGCGTGTTCCGTCTCGGGTCATCGCCAGGCGGTCCGGCGCGGCTGTCGCCACCCTCGAAGCTCGCCCTGACAGCCGCCTGAGGAGCACCGCATGGCGTATTTCGAGTGGGCCGAGGACATGGTGATCGATCAGGGCCCGATCGACGAGGACCACCGCAAGCTGGTCCAGCTGGTCAACCAGTTGCACGATGCCACCACCGAGGGCCGCGGCCGCGACGTGGTGGGCGAGATCCTGGAGCAGCTGATCCACTACACGGCCGAGCATCTGGGCAAGGAAGAGGCGGCCATGGCGCAAGCCGGCTTTCCGCACCTGGAGCGCCACAAGGTTGGCCATCAGGCGTTTGTCGGCCAGCTGCAGCAACTGCAGCGCCGCTACCAGGAAGGCAGCATCGCCGTGGCAGCCCAGCTCTCGACGGTGCTGCGCGACTGGCTGTCGCTGCACATCCGGCGCAGTGACAAGGAGCTGAACACCTTTCTGCAGCAGCGCCACGCGCCGTCCGCCCCGCGACCGGGGCACTGAGCCGCGGGCGCGTGTTGTTGACACCCTGGCGCGCGCGGGATTTCTTGATCTGCGTCATGCCAAGGGCATGGGAAGCGGCTATGCTGGTCCCCAGTTTTCAACCCGCAACCCCAAGGAGGACCACATGCCTGAACTCACCAGCGCCCACAAGGACAAACTGATGGCCGACCTGCGCGTGATGATCGCCGATGCCGAAGAGTTGCTGCGCGTGACAGCCGACCAGGCCAGCGGCAGCGCCGCCGAGGTGCGCGGCCGTATCCAGGGCCGGCTGCAGAAGGCGCAAGCCGAGCTGGCCCAGCTGCAAGGCGCAGCCGTGGCCCAGGTCAAGGCTGCCGGCCAGGCCGCCGACACCTTCGTGCACGAGAAACCCTGGCAGGCAATCGGCGTGGCCGCCGGCATCGGTCTGGTGATCGGCCTGCTGATCGGCCGTCGCTGACCGCATGGCCACCCCTGACGGCGGCCTGTTCGCCTCGGTGCGCCAGTTGCTGGCCACCGGGGTCGAGACCCTGCGTGTCCGGCTGGAGCTGCTGAGCACGGAAATCGAGCAGGAAAAACTGCGCCTGTTCGACGCCGTGCTCTGGGCCGGCTTGGCCCTGCTGCTGCTGGGCATGGGTCTGCTGTTCCTGTGCGGCCTGATCGTGGTGTTGCTGTGGGAACAGCACCGGCTGCTGGCACTGGGTACCCTGACGTTCCTGTTCCTCGGGGCCGGGTTCTGGGTGCTGCAGCAGGCGCGCGCCCGGCTGCGTGCGCCCGGCGGCCTGTTCGCCACCAGCGTGGCCGAACTCGAGCGCGACCGCACCGAACTGAGCCGCGAGCGCGCCGGCCTGGACGAGACCGAATGACATGCACCCGCCGACGCGCCCACGCGATGCCGAACTGGCCGCACGCCAGCAGCGCCTGCTGATCCGCAGCGCCGAATTGCGCGTCACCCTGGCCCATCAGGCCCAGGCGCTGGAGGCACCGCTGGCGCTGGCCGATCAGGCCGTCAGCGGCGCCCGCTGGCTGCGCAGCCATCCGCAATGGCCGCTGGGCGCCTTGCTGGCCTTGGCCGTGCTGCGCCCGCGCCGCGCCCTGGCCTGGGCCACGCGCCTCTGGTGGGGATGGGATCTGTACAAAAGAGCGCACCGCTGGTTGCAGCGCGCGGACTGAGGCCCGCTCGGCCCGGCCCGAGCGTCAGATCGGCAACCAGCGCCGCCAGAACGACGGGCGTGGCTCGGTGGCACCACGTTCCTGCAACACGCGCAACAAGTCTGCACGTCCGTACCGACGGGCCGCCTGCAAGGGCGTGAGGTCATCGAACTCCGAGCGCAATAGCGGGTCGGCCCCATGCGCCAGCAGGCAGTGCGCCACCTCGTCATGGCCGTGGATCAGGCTGGCCACCAGCGGCGTGCACAACACTTCCGGATGCTGGTAGTTGGGATTCACGCCAGCACTGAGGTGGTAGCGCACACGCGGCAGATCACCCGCCTGTGCGGCCGCGTACAAGTCTTTCCAATCGCCTGCTGACATGAATGACTCCTAGGGTCCTGAACAGTTGTCAGTTGTTCGCATCGGGTTGCGGTCGGGGGCACCACTGCGCTACTCATCGAGAAAGCCACCCTTGTAGAAACTCCAGGCCGTGCCGTCGTGCAGGTAGAAATGACCGTCGGCGCAGAAGTCCTTGCCAGGGAAATACTCCCGGTAGGCCTTGGGGATCAGGCGCAGCAGCTGCTCGTCTTCCAGCAACTCGAACTCGTCCGGCGTGATGGGCCGGCCGACGCGCAGTCTGGGTGTCTCCATGCTCGCTGGCTACGTCTGGCCTCAGCCCAGCCGCACCGCCTCGCCCGCAGTGTTGAAAGGGAGGTACTGGCCCAAGGCGCCGGCCTTGATGTCTTCCACCATACGCTGCAGCGGCGCCTCGACATCGCGGCCATCGGGCAAGCCGGCCACAAAGACCAGTGCCCAGGACTGGCCGAACTGACTGGCCTCTTCCGTGAGTGACGCAAAGGAGACAAGCTCCTGCGGCGTCTTGTCCACGCACATCAGCGGCACCAGGGCACCGCCTTGACCCGCCTCAAATCGGGCCGCCTGTTCGGGCGTGCTGTCCGCAGGCAACTCGGCAGCAGCAAAAACGAGCAGCAAGCGCTGCGGCTCGGGCTGCTGCTGCGCTGCGGCCAGCAGGTCATCAAAGTTGGAAATATTCATGGCTTGATTTTCGTCATGAGCGTGCCACACTGGCAAGGGTGTTCCCCTCGAAACAACGGTTGAATGGTGGGCGCGCAAGGTTTGTGGCAGGTCAAAACCCCGCCTCGGCACGCCCCTAGCATTCCGGTGAAGTCTTTGATGGAGGATTCATGAGCGAGACCACGCACCCGACCCAGACCGCCGCGCAACTGCCGGTACAGAGCATCAGCGAGGAAGTGCTGCTGGAGAAATACGCCAAGAGCGAGGAAACCTCCATCCTGGCGGTGAACCAGCGTGTGGCCCGTGCGCTGGCCCAGGTCGAGGCGACGGAGCAGCGTAGCCACTGGGAGGGGCGTTTTCTGCACGCGCTGCAGCAGGGCTTTCTGCCGGCCGGGCGCATCCAGTCCGCCGCCGGCACCGACCTCACCGCCACGCTGATCAACTGTTTCGTGCAGCCGGTGGGCGACTCCATCGCGCACGATGACGACGGCCACCCCGGCATCTACGTGGCACTGATGGAAGCGGCCGAGACCATGCGCCGCGGTGGTGGTGTGGGCTACGACTTCTCGCGCATCCGCCCGCGCGGTGCCTGGGTGGGCAGCACGCGCAGCAGCGCCTCCGGCCCGGTGAGCTACATGCGGGTGTACGACCGTTCCTGCGAAACCGTGGAGTCCGCCGGCAGCCGGCGCGGCGCGCAGATGGGCGTGCTGCGCTGCGACCACCCGGACATCGAGGAGTTCATCCACGCAAAGGATGCCGGCGACCTGCGGAACTTCAACATCTCGGTCGGCGTGACCGACGCCTTCATGCAGGCGGTGCAGATCGACGGCGAGATCGAGCTGGTGCACCGCGCCGAGCCGGGTGAAGGGCAGAAGGCCGCGGGCGCCTACCAGCGCCCTGACAAGGGCGTGTGGGTCTACCGCAAGCTGCGCGCGCGCGACCTGTGGGAGCAGATCATGCGTTCCACCTACGACCACGCCGAGCCCGGCGTGCTGTTCCTCGACACCATCAACCGCGACAACAACCTGTCGTACTGCGAGACGATAGCGAGCACCAACCCATGCGCCGAGCAGCCGCTGCCACCCTATGGCTGCTGCTGCCTGGGCTCGATCGATCTCACGCGCTTCGTGCGCAACCCGTTTGAAGAGACGACGCAGTTCGACTTTGCCGGCTTCACCGAACTCTGCCGCACCGCCGTGCGCATGCTCGACAACGTGCTCGACGTCACGGTCTGGCCGCTGCCGCAACAGCAGCAGGAAGCGCGCAACAAGCGGCGCGTCGGCCTGGGGTTCACCGGCCTGGGTGATGCACTGGTGATGCTGGGCCTGCGCTACGACACGCCGCCGGCGCGCGAGATGGCACGCCGCATTTCAGAAGTAATGCGCGATGCCGCCTACGAGGCGTCCAACGACCTGGCGCGGGAGCGCGGCGCCTTCCCGCTCTTCAATGCCGACCTCTACCTCAGCAGCCCGGCGTTCGCCTCACGCCTGCCGGCAGCGCTGAAGGACAAGATCCGCGCCCACGGCCTGCGCAACTCGCACCTGCTGTCGATCGCACCCACCGGCACCATCAGCCTGGCGTTCGCCGACAACGCCAGCAATGGCATCGAACCCGCCTTCAGCTGGCACTACACGCGCAAGAAGCGCATGCCCGACGGCAGCCTGAAGGAATACGCGGTGGAAGACCACGCCTGGCGCCTGTACCGCCACCTCAAGGGCGAGACCGCGGCCCTTACACCGGCCTTTGTCACGGCGCTGGAGATGAGTGCACAGGACCACGCCGCCATGGTGGCCGCCGTGGCGCCCTACATCGACACGGCTATCTCCAAGACCGTCAACGTGCCGGCCGACTACCCCTACGCCGACTTCCAGGACCTCTACTTGCAGGCCTGGCAGACCGGCCTCAAGGGCCTGGCCACCTACCGGCCCAATGCCGTGCTGGGCTCGGTGCTGAGCGTGACCCCCGCAGCCGAGCCGATGCAGCTCGACGATGCCAACCGGCGCCTGGCGCTGGAGCGCCTGCCGGCACCGGTGCTGTCATCCCTGCGCTGGCCGGGACGGCCCGAGTTGCCTGCCGGCAACCCGGCCTGGAGCTTCATGGTGCACCACCCCTTCGGTGAGTTTGCGCTGTTTGTCGGCG